>JAKSSA010000006.1 GCA_024403335.1 Lachnospiraceae bacterium | reverse complement strand
AAAGGAGAAGTGAAATGCAGAAAGTTTATGATTTTTTAAAGAAGGCAGAAACCTAGTATCTTGCAACAGTTGAAGGTGATCAGCCAAGAGTGCGTCCTTTTGGAACAATTCTTGTTTTTGAAGGAAAGCTTTACATTCAGACAGGTAAGATTAAACCTGTTTCAAAGCAGATTGTTGCTAATCCTAAGGTTGAAGTTTGTGCTATGAATGGCGGCGATTGGATTCGTATTGCAGCAACTTTGGTTGAAGATGACAGAAATGAAGCTCGTCAGGCAATGCTTGATGCGTATCCTTCATTGCAGAGCATGTACAAAGCAGATGACGGTAATACAGTTGTTTATTATTTCAAGGATGCTGAAGCTACCATTTCAGGCTTCACTCATGCACCTGAGGTAATTAAGTTCTAATTCATTTGTTTGGCGTTTAGATTTTTGATTTATTATATTATATAGAATTATGATATAGATAGAACTATAGTTAAAAATTGTAGAAAGAACAAACGAATGGGAAAATTTTGTACCATACCTTATGTTAAATTATTGGAAGTTGGAAAAACCAACTTCCATTTTTTTTATTTTCAAGGAGGTATGTATGAAAAAAATAAATGTAAAGGAACAGGTTTGGCTTGTTGGTGAGATGGGGTACAAGGATGAAAAAAGGATTATTACTTATTATATAGAGACTCCGAATCATGAAATGAAGTATGCATTTTCGCAAAGATATAGCCACACTACCTATGATCTTTGCAAAACAGGTATAAGAGTTAATGAACTGGTACATATACGTTCAAATAATCCGATGGTTATGAAACTTGTTGAAAGAACTAAAAAGATTGTACCGTATCTTGCAGATTTCTATGAACTTAATGCAGGATGAACTCTAAATTAAGATAGGTAAAAAACTATAAATGATATTATTAGGATGGGATGAAAATTATATTCTACCAAAGATTAATTAAATTTTGACAATCTGTTATTTTTCATTAAGGACTTGTAAATAAAGAGCCGATAATATTATTGGAAAACAATGTTTTCTTTTTTCTAATATCTATTGTGCTGATGGTTGACGATAAAAGGATTTATCGGTCAAAGGAAAGGAGTCCTATATGAAAATATCAGACAGTTCTATTGTTATGTCATCTACTCATCGAGAAAGTGCATATTCCTACAAAGAGTCAATGACAATTGAAGCGGCAAAATCTTCCGATACCGCAGGTGCAATTCTTTCTTTGTCAAAAGTTTTGTCAGGCAAAAATCTGAAAGAAACAATGGCAGAGTATAAGAAACAGCAGGAGGAAGAGAGTAAGAAAAAACAAAAAGAAAATGCTGCCCGTTCTTTACAGCAGATGAAAGAAACTTTGAAGAATAAAGGCAATGAAATTAACTTTAAAGTTCCTGAAGTTGCAGACATGAAGATAAAGATGCTAAAGCAGATACTTGCGGCTTTAAGAGGCGAGAAGTATGTGGAGGAAGATTGCGATAAAGTTAAAAACGATGGAAAAATCGCAGATTTTCGTTCAGCTTCCTTTAAAAGCATGGAAAGTACATTCCAAAGTATTAAGCTTGAGGGAAGTGTAAGCTTAGGCAATATTGAAATCGGAACCAACAGAACGGGTACAACCTGGCAGAAGATAACTGCAATTTCTGGCTCTTATGCAGAGTCTGAGTATACGACATTTGCATCTAAGGGTATAGTTAATACAAAAGATGGCAGAAGTATAGACTTTAATGTTGAAATTGCAATGTCGAGAGCTTTTGTAAGTCAGATAGACAGCCTGGAAATTAAGGAATATATAAAAACTGATCCATTGATGATTAATCTTGATACAAATATCGGTTCTGTAAGTGATCAGAAATTCTATTTCGATCTTGATTCGGATGGTAAAAAGGAAAAAATATCATTTGCCGGAAAGGGCTCAGGCTTCCTTGCAATTGATAAAAATGAGGACGGCAAGATAAATGATGGCTCAGAATTATTTGGCACGAAAAGCGGTGACGGATTTAAAGATTTGTCTTTATATGATGAAGATGGCAATGGATTTATAGATGAAAGCGACAGCGTTTTCTCAAAGCTTAAAGTATGGTATAAAGATGAAGAAGGAAACGATGTGATTATTGATTTAAAGAAAGCAGATGTCGGAGCTATCTATCTTGGAAATACCAATACACAGTTTTCATTGAAGAATGAAAATCATGAATTAAATGCTGAGATAAAGAAGACAGGTATTTATTTGCATGAAAGCACAGGTGAGGTGGGAACTTTAAATCATGTCGATTTAGCAGTTTGATAGGTTTTTTAATAGTAAAAAACCATTAAAAAACCATTAAAAAACATGTAAAGAACGTGTTATTTACTATTGAAAAAATGTAAAAACAAGTTATTTATTATTTAAAAAGTGGTAAAAGACAATTAAAAACGATTGACAAATACCCTGGGTGGGTATACAATTCTGTATGAATTGATATACCCTCTCGGGGTATTTTAATTCTTATATTAATTAGCAAGATGGAGTGTGGAAATGCCTGATTCAGAAGTAAATAAAACAAATGAGAATGCTTCCGGTGATTGTTGTTTAAATTGCATGAGGACAAAGCAAAGAACTGAAAAAGAGTATAAGGAGCTTATGAACCGCCTTAACCGTATTGAAGGGCAGGTTAGAGGCGTAAAAAATATGCTTGAAAATAATGCATATTGTCCTGATATATTAACACAGGTAAGCGCAATAAACGCAGCTTTAAATTCTTTCAACAAGGTTTTACTTGCCAATCATATAAAGTCCTGTGTTGTTGAAGACTTGAAAGAAGGCAAAGAAGGCGCAGTAGATGAGCTTTTAGGTGTTTTGCAAAAATTAATGAGGTAATATATCCACAAAAGATAATTGATTAAAAAGAGGAATATGATGGAAAAATATAATGTTACGGGTATGACCTGTGCAGCATGCTCTGCAAGAGTGGAAAAAGCAGTTTCTAAGGTTGAAGGAGTAAGAGAAGTACAGGTTAATCTTTTGACTAATTCTATGTTAGTAGATGGAACTGCTACAGCTAATCAGATAGTAACTGCTGTAGAAAAGGCAGGATATGGGGCAAGCAAGGCAAGCGAAAGCAATGCTATAACTGATACAGCAAACAATGGAATGAAAAAAGAAAACGGAAGTTATCAGTCAGAAGATTCATTAAAAGATACTGAAACACCTAAAATTCTTAAAAGACTGATTTACTCACTTGTTTTTCTGATGCCGCTTATGTATCTGTCGATGGGACACATGATGTGGGGATGGCCTGTCTTTAAAGCAATGGAGGGCAATCATGTTGCGATAGCAGTTGCTCAGATGCTTTTTGCAATCATTGTTTGTGTCATAAATCAGAAGTTTTTTATAAGTGGTTTTAAAAGCGCAATTCATGGGGCTCCGAATATGGATACTTTGGTGGCTTTAGGCTCTGCTGCATCCTTTGGGTATAGCTTATATGCCTTGTTTGCCATGACTTCGGCTGTACAATCAGGAGATATGGAGCTTGCCCATTCTTATATGCATGAACTTTATTTTGAATCCTCTGCAATGATTCTTGCATTAATTACAGTTGGAAAAACATTGGAATCTTATTCAAAAGGAAAGACAACTGATGCATTAAAGAGTTTAATGAAGCTTGCTCCTAAAACGGCAACTATTCTCAAAGATGGAGAAGAAAAGGTAGTAAATGTAGAAATGGTTTTCTCAGGCGACATTTTTGTTGTAAGACCCGGAGAAGCAATACCTGTTGATGGAATAGTTCTTGAAGGAAACAGTGCTATAGATGAGTCAGCTTTAACAGGTGAAAGCATTCCTGTAGATAAGAAAGAAAATGACAGGGTATTTGCTGCGACCATTAATGCAAACGGATTTCTTAAGTGTAAGGCTACCCTTGTTGGTAAAGATACTTCATTTTCTCAGATTATCCAGATGGTTAGCGATGCAGCAGCTACTAAAGCCCCGATTGCAAAGATAGCTGATAAGGTGTCAGGAGTGTTTGTACCATCAGTTTTAGTAATAGCGGCTATTACCTTTGTTATCTGGCTTGTGATGGGTGAAACTTTTGGCTTTTCAATGGCAAGAGCAATTTCCGTTTTGGTTATAAGCTGCCCCTGTGCATTAGGACTTGCGACTCCTGTAGCCATAATGGTAGGCAGCGGCAAAGGCGCAAAGAATGGTATTTTGTTTAAAAATGCTCAGGCTCTGGAAAATGCAGGAAAGACAGACATAGTTATAATGGATAAAACCGGTACTTTGACTAATGGAAAACCGGTTGTTACTGATATTTATGCGATAAATGATTTTACTGAAAAAAGTCTTTTAAGTTATGCATATTCGCTTGAAACTAAAAGTGAACATCCTTTGGCAAAGGCGATAGTGTCATATTGTGAAAAAAATGGGATAAAAGCATATTCAATTACTGATTTTGTTATTTTGCCGGGAAATGGGCTACAAGGCATTATTAATGGAGATACGATTTATGGTGGTAATCGAAATTTTATAGAAAAGAAGGCAACTTTCCCTGATTTATTGAAAGAAAAAGCAGAAGAATTTGCAAAGCAGGGAAAAACACCTTTATTTTTTGCAAAGAATGACACTTTGCTTGGAATAATAGCGGTGGCAGATGTTTTGAAAAGCAATGCTAAGGAAACTGTAGAAGCTTTGCATAAAATGGGTAAAAAGGTTATTATGCTTACAGGCGATAACGAACTCACTGCTAATGCATTGGGAGAAATGGCAGGAGTAGACAAAGTTATTGCAAATGTCAAGCCTTGTGATAAAGAAAAATATGTAAGTGAATTTAAGAAGCAGGGCAAAGTTGCAATGGTTGGAGATGGAATTAATGATGCGCCTGCTTTAACCGAAGCAGATGTAGGTATTGCCATTGGAGCAGGTACAGATGTTGCAATTGATGCTGCGAATGTTGTTTTAATGAAGGATAGTATAGGCAGTGTTGTAGATGCTATTTATTTAAGCAGCAAGGTTTTGAAAAACATAAAGGAAAATCTCTTCTGGGCATTTTTCTATAATGTTTTAGGAATTCCTTTGGCAGCAGGTGCTTATATTCACGCTTTTGGCTGGACTTTAAATCCTATGTTTGGGGCAGCAGCCATGAGTCTTTCAAGCTTTTGTGTTGTGGCAAATGCTTTAAGACTGAATTTATTAAAGATGCCAACAAACAATTTTTCTAAAAATAATATGATTTTACCGAAAGAAAGTAATATAATTAATTCCGATGAAAATATAAGTACAAACCAGGAGGAAAAGAAAATGACACAGACATTGGTAATTGAAGGTATGATGTGCAAGCATTGCGAGGCACATGTAAAGAAGGCATTGGAAGCTATGGGACTTACAGCAGAAGTATCACACGAAAAGGGTACTGCAGTAGTAAGCGGTGCAGAACATACTATGGAAGAATACAAATCAGTTATTGAAGATGCCGGTTATGTATTGAAGGAAGTTAAATAATTTGGTAAATTATATCTGCTTGATTAAAAAATGATGAGGCAGGATTGATGAGTAAATCAAAAATATATAGAATATGTTTCTTTATTGCAGCAGGATTGATACCTTTGCTTGTATTTCTTGCTGTTTTTATGATACCCAAAGTTACACAAGGTAATTATACTGTTTTGACCTCTGATTTGAACGGACAGTATATTAATTATCTTGTGTATTTTCGTAATGCGATTCTTAACGGAGAGAACATAACCTATTCTTTCAGTTCAATTCTTGGTGGTGAAACGATGGCTTTGATAGGATACTATGTTTTGAGCCCGTTAAACCTTTTGTTTCTTGTTTTCCCCGTTGAAGAAGTTTCGAGAGTCGCATTTTACATTATTGCACTTAAGGTTTTGCTTGCAGGTATTACAAGTGCATGCTTTTTTGGAAGAAAGAACGGTTATGCTTTATCATCATTAATTTTTTCAACCTCATATGCATTGTCAGGATATATTTTTGCATACTTTATGCACATGATGTGGCTTGACAGCTTTTATATGCTTCCATTGGTTGCAATAGGTCTTGAGAAGCTTGTAAGCTGCAGGAAATCGTTGATGTATATTCTTACATTAACTTACACTTTTATTGTCAACTACTATACAGGGTACATGGTGGCAGGCTTTTGTGTGATATATTTTGCATATCTTTTGATAAGTGAGGAATATGATTTCCATGAAGTACGCCAGTCAGTTTTAAAATTTATTTTTTCAAGCTTGTCAAGCGGTATGTTGTCAGCAGTAACCTTGATACCAACTGCCATTTCTCAGCTTGGAAGCAGAGAAACATCAAGCAGCAGTAATTTTGATTTTACTGCTTCACAGTATCTTTCCAAACTTTTTACATCATCCTTTTCGTCTTCTGAATTTTCAAAGGGTGCGCCTAACATATACTGTGGAGTGCTGATTTTACAGCTTGTTATACTAAGCCTTATATCTTTTGGGAAGAAATATTCTGTAAGAAAGAAAATCGCTCAAATATTATTGTTAAGTGCTTTTATTTTAAGCTTTACCATTGAAAAACTTGATTTAGTCTGGCATCTTCTTTCAAAACCACATTCATTTACTTACAGATACAGCTTTATTTTTGTATTTGCAGCTTTGATTGTTGCACAGGATTATTTTGAACATAAGCGTGAAAAGCTTAAGCTGTGGCAGATTCTTTTAACTGATGTCATATGCATTTCAATGATTGTTTTTGTAAGAAAATCCTATCTTGAAAATGTGGATAATATAGGACTTTATATTGATTTGCTCTTAGTACTGATATTTTCAAATATTTTGTACTTAAGAAACAGAATTGACAGAATAAAGGTACGTTACGATTTTATTTTTTCAGCCTTAATCCTTATAATTCATGCAGGTGTTCTTTATTATAATGCCTCAACCTATATGAGTGTATTTACCTTTGATGATAAGAGTGAAAAGGGGTACTATAACTCATTGGTTAAGTATGTGGATTATGTTAAATATCATGAAGATGATGGTCTGTATCGAATTGAAAAGGGGTCTTACAATACGATAAATGACTCATGGCTTTTGTCTTATAACGGATTATCCTCCTTCAGCTCATCAGACAAAGAATTTGTAAGAAATTTCACTGCAGATTTGGGATATAACAAAAGCTACTATTGGGGAAGCTATGATCAGGGTGCATCACTGGCAGCAGACAGTTTGCTTGGCATTAAATACTTTATTACAAGTAAGGAAGCAGAATATTATGATTTGGTCATAAAGGCTGGTAAATATGCCATTTATAAAAACCCATATGCTTTTGAATTTGGATTTGCGGCAAATAAGAATGTTAAAGAAACCCTGCTTTCTACAGAAAGACCTTTTGAAAATCAAAACAGAATTTTTTCAGGAATTCTTGGCAAAGAAGTTACTTTGTTTGACTTGGTAAGCGATTTTGAGATTTCTTCAAGTGAAAATGTTAAGCTTAGCGAAAGTGACAGCAGTGAATATATGTTTTCTAACAGGAATACAAGTAAAGACGGTATAATTCATATTCACTTTAAGGCAGAAAACAACAATAAATATTATCTTTTCATTTCTTCAACCTATGAGCCTAATGTGAGATTGAGCGTTAACGGAGTAAGTCTTGGGTCATATTTGTCAACCAATCATCAGGGAATGATTGAGCTTGGTAAGTTTGAAGCAATGGAAGAAGTTGATATAGCAATGAAAATGTCACTTTCACATTGTGGAATCTCAAATATTCAGATTGCTTCATTTGATGAAGATGCATTTGTTGAAGCATATAATGAAAGCAAGGGCAATAACTGGTCAGTAAAGGAACATGGAAATAATTTTATAAAAGCTTCAATCTCGAATGACGAGGATAGTACTTTGTTTTTGACAATCCCATACAATAGTGGCTGGAAGGCAACGATTGATGGTGAAAAGGTCGAAATCTACAAGCTTTTTGATACTTTGATGGGAATTGATCTTGAAAAAGGAACCCATGAGGTTATGTTAAAATACGAAGTGGTAGGCTTGAAGCTGGGTATTCTGGTTTCCTTGCTTGGCATTGCATTGTTTATACTGATTATGATTAATGATCGAAAAGAAGAGGCGAGAAAATGGCAGACATCGTAGTTACCTATGAAGAGGTAATGACATGGGAAAAATCTTCATATTTATTTATAGATGTAAGAGATGAAAGCTCTGTTGCATATGGCAAGATTCCTGGTGCAAAGTGGATTTTGCCGGATGAGATTGATGAAAAAATGGATGAAATTCCTAAAGACAAAAAACTTGTTTTATATTGCATGAAAGGGATTTCAAGTGAAGAGGTAGCTGAAAAATTAAGAGCTTTAGGTTATGAAGCATATTCCCTATACGGCGGTTATTACAAATTTCTTGCTTATGAAATGTTAAAGGATGAACAAAACGAGAAAGAAAAAGCAGAGCAGATTGAGATAAGCATCCGTAAGAAGTTTCACAAGGTTTTGTTCTCAAGATTTGCTAAAGCTATTAATGAATATGAGCTTGTAAAGGAAAATGACCATATAGCTGTCTGTATTTCAGGCGGAAAAGATTCGATGCTCATGGCAAAGCTTTTTCAGGAGTTGAAAAGGCATAATAAGTTTCATTTTGAATTAACTTTTCTTGTGATGGATCCGGGATACAGTCCTGAAAACAGGAAAATTATAGAGCAGAATGCAAAACTTATGAACATTCCTGTTACAATCTTTGAGTCTGATATTTTTGACGCAGTTGATACGATTGAGAAGTCACCTTGTTATTTGTGCGCAAGAATGAGAAGAGGACATCTTTATAAAAAGGCACAGGAGCTTGGATGTAATAAAATAGCATTAGGCCACCATTATGATGATGTTATCGAAACCATCCTTATGGGAATGCTTTATGGTGCGCAGATGCAGACCATGATGCCTAAACTTCACAGTACTAATTTTGAGGGGATGGAACTTATAAGACCATTATATCTTATAAGAGAAGATGATATAAAACATTGGAGAGATTATAACGATTTGCATTTTCTCCAGTGCGCCTGCCATTTTACAGATACTTGTTCAAGCTGCAGGGATGATGGTACGAGTAACTCTAAACGCTTGGAAATTAAAAAGCTTATTGCAGATTTGAAAAAGGTTAATCCGTTTGTTGAAGCTAATATTTTTAAGAGTGTTGAAAATGTTAATTTAAGTACGATAATAGCTTACAAGGAACATGGGATAACGCATCATTTTCTTGAAAGATATGATAATATTGAAAAGAATGATACGGAATGAAGATTTATTATGAATGTTGACATATAAGTGTAAATAAAATATAATTATTTTATTGTAAGGTAATTGGTGCTAAGCCAATTGTCAGTAAAATTATGTAGTTATGACAGAAAGGGGTTAATATGACACACGAGGAAAGACAATTTGCCGAGAAAAACAAAAAGGCAAGAGGAATTGGTTGCGGGATGCTTATCTTTGGATTTATGCTCTGCGCACTTGGCTTTGTAGGCAACAGAGTAGAAACAAATCCTTTGATGATTATAAGAGTTCTGTTGTTCCCGGTTCTTGGAGTTTTATTATTTGTTATGTACAATAAATTTAAAACTTCAGATAAGTTTAAGAAATACAGTACTATTTTGCTTGTAGTTGCTTATCTTATCATAATATTGTTTACCAAGAATACTTATATGTATGCATTTATTTATCTTATTTACATTTATGTAATGATTTACATGGATAAGCCGTTTACATTTAAGTGGACTTTTGTACTTAGCTTTATCAATGCATTTGTAGTAGTTCGTCTTATGATGGAATTTAGGCAGGAAACAGATGTTACTTTAATTCAGGGTGTATTTGCTGAGTTCGCAGTTATCATGATGTATAACATTGTTTCACTTGCTGACAGGCATGCTAAGGAAAACATGCAGCAGATTACTGAAAAAGCTGAAAGGGAAGCAGAAGTTAGTGCTAAGATTATGAGCCTTTCAGAATCATTAGCTGAGAAATTTGAAATTGCAAGCGAAGTAGCCCAGACAGTTACAGATAACATGGAAGCAAGTCACCTGTCGGTTTCTGAGATTTCTGAAAGTGTTAAGGTTACAGCTGAATCGATTGAAAACCAGACAAGACTTACTTCAGGTATTCAGCAAAATCTTGAAAATACTGAGAAGGATACCCAGAAGATGCAGGAAGCTGCACACGATTCTTCTCTTGCAGTTACAGCAGGAAAGCAGGCAATGGAAACACTTGCAAAGCAGGCACTTCTTACAGGTGAGCTTAACAAGAAGAGTCAGGAAACTACTGACGAACTTGGAACAAGAATTCATGATGTTGAAGATATCATTGATGACATTTTGAATATTTCAAGCCAGACCAACTTGCTTGCATTAAATGCATCAATTGAAGCTGCGCGTGCAGGTGAAGCCGGAAGAGGTTTTGCAGTAGTTGCAGAAGAAATCAGAAAGCTTTCTGAACAGACCAATGATTCAGCAGGAAAGATTACAGATATTATTAACAGACTGGTTGTTAATTCAAATGAAGCAAGTGAGAACATGACTAAGTCAATTGCTGCTTCTGAAGAACAGAATAACATGGTTAATAAGGCAATCGGTGATATTGAAGAAATTGAAAGAAAGAATACCATCCTTGTTGAACTCATGCAGTCTATTTCAAATGAAATTAAGGGTATTCTTGATGCCAATACTCAGATTACAGACAGCATTTCAAATCTCTCTGCAATGAGTGAGGAGGTTTCAGCTTCTTCAGACTCAAGCCGCGAAGATATGAATAGAAGTTTGGAATCTGTTGAAGATCTTAACAAACTTTTAGGCGAAATCAAGAACATTTCTCAGGAAATGGCATCTATTAATGCATAATTGATTTGTAAATTATTATTTGGAAAAGGATCTCTTTGGAGGTCCTTTTTTGTATTGCTTTAAAAGATTTGAAAAATAATTGAAAAGATTGTCAAAAACCTTTATTCTATAATTGTATTTTTATTTGTATTTTGTTTTCTTCTAAAATTTTAATAGCTTCCTTGTATGATTTAAAACTTATAGAAATATATATTTGTCAGCAAGGAATGATAAGCTGAGAATTGGATAACAAAATGCAAAAGGTAAGCTGGGGTTTAATTTATGGGTGGTAACATAATTAATCAGAAAGAAGAAAACAAAACAAATCTTTCAATGTCTTTAGAAAGCGCAAAGCTTGGAACAGGTGCTATTATCATTAATGGTGATGTTTCAGAGCTTTATTATGATGACAGGATGCGAGATATTATAGGCGTAAGTGATGATATGTCTCCATCAAAGTGTTATGATTTTGTTGTAAGAAATTTTGATTTGGCTTCGCGTAAAAAATTGTTTTTATTTCTTAAGAAAATGATTTCAGGTGAAAATGCTGAATTTGAAGGCTTATATCATAATCCGGTGAAGGGCGACATATATGTCCGCTGCATGGGAAGACGCTCAAATGAAGATTTGAAAGACGGAAAGATATGCATATACGGTTGTTTTCAGGACATTACAGAGCTGCATACGGAAAAACGGCATATGCAGGAAGCACTACTCTTTTCACAGTTGCTTGCTCATGACTATGTTAATATTTATATAGTAAATCCCAAAGATGAAACCGTTGAAGTCCGCAAACAGGATGGTTATGTAGTTGAAGATGTAGAAAATGGAAGCTTTGAAAAGTTTCCGTATGATGTTACCTGGAAAAAATATATAGATTCCTGTGTTCATCCGTCAGACCGTTATAAATTGTATCAGGCAGGTAGGCTTGATGAGGTCTTGAAAAATTTAGAGGATAAAGCAGAGTATACTTATAATTATCGAACGGTTAATAATGGACTTCAGTATTATCAGTTCAAGTTTATGCCACTTGGTGACGGAAGAATTCTTGCCGGTTTCAGAAACATTGATGAGTTAATTAAAACTGAAAAAGAAAAAGCAAGAATATCGAGAGAACATCTTTTTAATGAGCTTCAGGAGTACAACAAGGTAATTGATACTTTGGGCGAGGAATATGTAAATATATACTCCATTAATATTAACACAAATACCATGTATGTTTTGAAACAAAAAGGATACCATGCTGTTGATGTTTTGGATGGCAGTACTTACAGGGGATTTGAATGGAACAAGGAATGGCAGCATTATGTTAATACCATTGTTCATGAGGAAGACAGAAAATATCTGCTTTCAGCGGGTCGGGTTGAAAAGGTTATTTCAAAGCTGAAAGAAAACTATGACTACTCGAAAAGTTACAGGACTGTAAGAGATGGTAAAATAGTTTATTATCAGGTTCGATTCGTTATGTTTGATGAAGCAACAATCATAGCATGTTTTCGTGATATTAATGACTTGATTAACCGAGAGTTTGAACACAGACGAATTGTTGCTGAGACTAAAGCCGTAAAAGAAGCATTGAATCAGGCTGAAATAGCAAATAAGGCGAAGACAGTTTTCCTTAATAACATGTCACATGATATCAGAACACCGATGAATGCTATCATTGGATTTACTTCACTTGCATATAATAATATTGAGGATGTTAATAAGATTAGAAACTATCTTGATAAAATACGGACTTCAAGCAACCATCTTTTAGCCTTGATAAATGATGTTCTTGATATGAGCAGAATTGAATCAGGTAAGGTTACAATACAGGTTAAAGACGAATCACTTTCAAAGATAATACATGACATTAAAAATATAATTCAAAGTGATGCCAAGAAAAAGCATCTTAACTTGTTTTTTGATATTATTAATGTAAAAGATGAGCAGATAATATGTGATGAATTAAGACTTCGTCAGGTTTTGATTAACTGCTTGAATAATGCTATAAAATTTACTCCGGAGAATGGTACAGTAGGACTTAGAGTTGAACAGAAGGCATGTAGCATTCCAAATCACGCTTTGTACGAATTTGCTATAATTGATACAGGTATAGGAATTGAAAGAGAATTTATAGAACATGTTTTTGAACCGTTTTCAAGAGAAGAGAATATAGTTGTAAACGGTATTCAGGGTACCGGACTTGGAATGTCGATAACCAAGAGTATTGTTGACATGATGGATGGAAAAATAAAGGTTGAATCAGAGAAAAATTTCGGTGCTAAAATATTGATATCTGTTGCTTTTGAAAAGAGTGTAAATAATGTTGAAAACAAAGAAACACATATTTTCAATTCTTTGAAAGCCCTGGCTATTGATGTTAATTCTGAAAGCTGTGATAATTTGGTTTCAATGCTAAATGAAATCGGTGTTGATACAGATTGGGCGATGTCAGAAGAGGAAAGTTTTGAAAAGCTTCGTGAAGCAAACAAGAATGAGCTTCCTTATAGCTTGTATCTTTTAGATGAGCTGACAGATTCTTTCGGTGGAATAGATACCGCAAGGAAAATAAGAGAGGAAGTTGGAAGCAAACCTTATATTATTTTATTGACAAGTTCAGATATACCTGAGATAGAACAGTGTGCTAAAGAGGCAGGCGTTACCATATTATGTGATAAACCTATGTTCATGTCTGATTTGAATAAAACTTTAGAATTGATTATCTATGGTAAAAACAATCAGGAGGCAGAAAAAGTACAGGACATCAAGCTTGATGGTCTTAAGCTTCTTTTAGTCGAAGATAATGAGCTTAACAGAGAATTAGCATGTGAAAATCTGCAGGAATTCGGTGCCAAAGTTGATACTGCAGCGGATGGTCTGATGGCTTTGGAAAAGATGAAGTCTGCTTCACAAGATACCTATGATATAATTCTTATGGATATACAGATGCCATTGATGAATGGTTATGAAGCAGCGGCAGCTATTCGCAACCTTCCTGACAAAAATAAAGCTCGCATACCTATAATAGCATTATCTGCAAATGCTTTTGAAGAGGACAGAAAAAAATCTTTAGAATGCGGCATGAACGAGCATGTAGCAAAGCCTATAGATATTGATGTGCTTGTAAAAGTTATTGATTCGATAATGAGATCGTAGAACATTTTAAGTAGCAAAACTATACTGAGTTGATAATGAAACTGCAGAACATTTTAAGTAGCAGCACTATGCTGATTTGGTAAAGAAATTGTAGAACAGTTTGAGTATCAGAACAATATTGATTAAAAGATGTGATTTGATAAATTAAAGAATAAAGAAAGCAGCTTTCTTCGTGATGAAAGAAAGCTGCTTATTTTTATTTAAAGGTTATACTGTTGTTGAGAACTAATGTACTGTAAAGGAAAAGCACATCGCTGTTATTCAAATCAATCAAATTTTTTATTTGTAGACGCGAAATATAACGAATATCAACAATAGTAACTGTTTTATAGCCCTCAAAGAGAAGTGGTGCGAGAGAACTTCCGAAGGAATCTCTGAAAATAATGAGATTTCTGTCACTTTCTGAAGCACTGTTTTCGTATTTCAGAAGTGATTTTGAACCTGAAAGGAATAATTCGTATCCATCGCGGCCACTGCCTTTTTTACTGTCATAAACAGGAATACTGCTTTGTGTTTCATAATCGAAAACAGTAGCATTGTCTAAAACAGAATTGGTCAAATAATAAAGCTTTTCAGGATCGGGGTTCATTGCCGATTGACCGGCATATACTCCGTAGAAATTGTCGCGAAACAGCTTTGTTTCAAAATCATGAGAAATGCTAGCTCCCATTGTCTCACTTAACCTGTCAGCTACATCAAGGATACATTCCTGACGCCAGTGAGTATCTGTTTTGTAATAATCCTCAAGAGAAAGTAAATCAAAAATCGGAATATAAAAAGCGTTGGGAAGCTGACTTATAAAGTCATTAGCAAGTTTGTCATAATCAAGTTTTGGCACTTTGCATTCGTCTGCTAAAAAGTAGTTTTTATCAGGAACAATCGAAACATAATATTTTACATCGTTTGCATTTTCGCCTAAAGTGACAAGATAACTTAATTTTGAAGCTGCATTTGTTATGGAACTGTCATTTAACGGATACTCGATTTTTGAGAAAATACCATCTTTTTGGTATATGCCGTTTACATCTTTTTGGCGGAATATGCTTTTTGCCACGAATACCTTTAACGATCTGAATTGGTCGCGTAAAGGAAATTGGTCGGTGGCATAACCTTCGAAAGAGGACATAAACTTGCCGTTTATTAATGTTTCAGCGCTGATTTCCGGAAATTGCTTTAATCCTCGCCTTTCACTTTCTGAAATCTGTGTTGCAGGCTTGAAAAGTGACCAGAAAAACAACCCGAAGATTACAATGCCTGCAGCTATGACGGTTACATAGTTTTTTATTTTATCTGACATATATAACCTCCTTAGAATCTGAAATAGAGGAACGGATTAAATGAACCGTCTACTATATAGGCTGTGACAATTAAGATTACTGTAACTATGAAAACCGGTTCAAGTACATTAAGTACTTTTCTGCCCTTTTCGTTGTTGCTTATTTTCAAAAATAATTTGCTTACTAAAGGTGTAGAGCCGATTATCGCAGCAATAAACATTACAGCGTAGCTTCTTAAATAGTAAATTGCTTCTTTAGAAACAAAAGGAAGATTATTGGCACCAAACATACTTCCGATAGTATGCAATGCGTCTTTCATTGACTGCGCATCGAAAATAACAAAGCTTATTATTACTGCAAAGAAAACATATATGTGGCATAAAATCTTACTTTTGTTAAGAGGTTTTAACAACAATTGCTTTTCAAGGATGAGAAGGACTCCGAAAAACAGTCCCCAAACAATGAAAGTCCATGCAGCACCATGCCAGAAACCGGTGCATAACCATACAACAAATATGTTGAAGATATGACGCCATTTTGATACACGATTACCGCCAAGAGGTATGTAGACATAATCTCTGAACCAGGAGCCTAATGACATGTGCCATCTGCGCCAAAATTCGGTTGCACTTTTTGAAATATACGGATAATTGAAGTTCTCAAGGAAGTCAAAGCCGAATATTTTGCCAAGACCGATAGCCATATCACTGTATCCTGAAAAGTCAAAATATATGTGTAAAGTATAAGCGATTGCATACATCCAAACATATATTACAGATAAGTCCGAAGATCCTTTGAAGGTTGAACAAAGCTCTCCAAGAGCGTTTGCAATTAATATTTTTTTGCCAAGACCGATAGTGAATCTTCTGATGCCTAAAGATATTTTTTCAAAGGTATGAGTTCTTTCTTTTAACTGCTTTGCAATATCTGAATATCTTACGATAGGACCTGCTATTAATTGCGGAAACATTGCAATGTAAGCGGCAAGATCAATGAAGTTATGCTGCGCAGGTGCATCTTTACGATATATATCAACAGCATAGCTTAATATCTGGAAAGTGTAGAAACTGATTCCTATAGGAAGCACTATTTGCAAAAGCGGTATTGAAGCACCGGTAAGTGCATTAATGTTTTCTATAAAGAAATCGGTATACTTGCAATATCCAAGCATGCCAAGACTTATGACTATTGAACAGATAAGGAAGACTTTTTTCTTCCTTCCTTCAGATTTTTCTATCAGGATGCCAAATACATATCCTTGCAGGATGGAAATGAACATCATGATTACGAACTTTGGCTCGCCCCATGCATAAAAAACAAAACTTGCAACAGCGAGTACGGCATTTTTAAATTTTCGCGGAACGGCAAAGTACAAAATGAGTACTATTGGTAAATAATAGTATAAAAACGGAATACCGGAAAAAACCATAATCTGCCTCTGTCTTTAATTTATCTTCCTTTAACTGTATAAGGAATTACTTAAGATAACCAACTCCCCAGAAACCATCAAAAAAGTCATCGCCTGCTGAAAGCATTTCTTCAAAGGCAAGCTTTGCAGCAGGATAGGTTTCAGTTGTTTTAGCCTTGAAATTGTTTATGATTTCTTCATTTCCGAAGAAAGCCAAAACATAATCCTCTAAAGTGAAAACAACAAGCTTGTCGGGAAAACCACACATCCACTGTCTGTTCATGATATTTTCTTTATAATTTGAAGCAAGAGTGTTTACGAGGTTTTTGTCTGTTACATGGAAAGCAGTAGCAGTAAAAGTGTTTGCGTTCATGGCATGCATAATAAGAGCAATGTCATCTGTTTTGCTAAAATCATCAGCAGGAATACCTGTAATTGAGTCTGCTATTTCAGCACTGTCTGAATTGAATTTACCTGCTTCGTTACTTTTGATGTTTTCGAAGTTTTCATCATAACCACCCATTACAGGGAATAACATCTCTTCGGTATGGTTAGCCCAGATTTTGTTGAGAATTTCAGCAGCATTTTCTGCAACAGGTGCGGTTTCTTCCTTTTTTCCGCAGCCTGTAAGTGAAATCACCATAGTAAGTAAAAGTAAAACTGATATTAATTTCTTCATTTAGTTTCCTCCATTATTGAACTGTATTTTACTTATGTTTCTGAAGGTTAATCCCTTCAAATCATTTGACGATTGTTTCCTGAAAACGGTTCCGAAAAGTTATGACTTTTTTGATTTTTTGTTGTTTTCAGGTTTATTGTAAGAATTTAATCTTGTTTTGCCATTACTTTTATTATTGTT
Organism: Lachnospiraceae bacterium; assembly: GCA_024403335.1. Classification (GTDB taxonomy): domain Bacteria; phylum Bacillota; class Clostridia; order Lachnospirales; family Lachnospiraceae; genus JAKSSA01. The sequence continues at coordinate 48,928 of JAKSSA010000006.1, read as the reverse complement.
TTTATTATTGTTGTTTTTGCTGCTTTTATTGTTGTTTTTAATGCCGGATTTTGAAACTGTATTGCCGGTTTTATTTTTCTCTGACTTGGAATTTCCTAATTTGGTATTGTCCGACTTGGGATTTCCCGGTTTGGAATTTTTATTGTGGCCCTCCTGCATTTTTACGGAAGATAACTTTCTTGGAGGAATAAGATGAAGTTTAGGGTTGAAACCTATTAAGTCTTCTCGTCCTTCTTTTAATAAAGCTTCTTTAACTAAATCATAGTTTTCAGGCTTTCTGTACTGCATGAGAGCTCTTTGCATCGCTTTCTCGTGAGGATTTGATACGATTTCGACTTTTTTCATGGTCCTCGGATCGACACCTGCATAATACATTACCGTTGAAATGGTAGACGGGGTAGGATAGAAATCCTGGACCTGTTCAGGCATATAACCCATATCCCTTATACTTTCTGCTAAAGCAATTGCATCCTTTAAATTCGAACCGGGATGAGAAGAGATGAGATAAGGAACAAGATACTGGTCAAGCCCTAACTGTTTGTTTATTTTTTCAAATTTTGTGCAGAATTCGTCATAAACGGCTTTTTTGGGTTTTCCCATAAGCTCTAAAACATGGTCTGTGATGTGTTCAGGGGCGACTCTTAACTGACCGCTAACATGGTACTGACATAATTCTCTTAAGAAATCATCGTTTTTGTCAGCAAGAACATAATCAAATCTGATACCTGAACGAATAAACACTTTTTTGACTTTGGGTATAGCTCTTAATTTTCTTAACAGACTAATATAATCTTTGTGATCGACCTCAAGATTTTTGCAGGGTTCAGGGAATAGACACTGTTTATTGGTACATGCGCCCTTTTCCATTTGTTTTTTACAGGCCGGCTTTCGGAAATTGGCAGTAGGGCCGCCAACATCGTGTATATAACCCTTGAAATCAGGATCCTTTGTCATGTTTTGAGCTTCTCTTATTAAAGATTCATGACTTCTTGACTGGACTATGCGTCCTTGATGGAAAGTGAGTGCGCAAAAACTGCAACCGCCGAAGCAGCCGCGGCAGCTCGTGAGGGAGAATTTGATTTCTGATATAGCCGGAACACCGCCGAGTGCTTTATAGGAAGGATGATAATCATTCATATAAGGAAGCTCATAAACATCGTCAAATTCCTGCTGCGTGAGTGGAAGCGAGGGCGGATTTTGTACTATGTAGCGCTTATCGGCATATTTTTCAATAAGAGGCTTGGCAGAAGCAAAATCAGTATTTCTGTATTGAATATCAAAGCTTTTGGCATAATTTATTTTGTCTTCAATAAGTTCGTCATATTCAGGAAGCATGATGCCGTCAACTACATTTGAAACATCTGATGTTTTATAGCAGGTGCCTCTGATAAAGGTTATGTCTTTTATATCAAGACCTGAAGAAAGCGCATCGGCTACTTCAACGATGGAGTGTTCACCCATTCCGTAAAGCAATAAGTCTGCACCTGAGTCCATAAGTATGGACTTTTTCATTTTGTCAGACCAGTAATCGTAGTGGGCAAGTCGTCTCAGGCTTGCTTCAATCCCCCCGATTATGACAGGGACTTTTTTGTATTTTTTCTTAATCAGGTTACAATAAACATAGGTGGCATAATCAGGACGCTTTCCGATAACTCCCCCCGGGGTATAATAATCATATTGCCTTCTCTTTTTATTGACAGAGTAGTGATTTACCATTGAATCCATGTTTCCTGAACTGATCAAGAAAGCATACTTTGGCTCACCGAAGGTGGTTATGCTGTTTTCATCCTTCCAGTCAGGCTGCGAAATAATGGCAACCTTATAACCTCTTGATTCTAAAACTCTGCTTATGATTGCAGGTCCAAAAGAAGAATGGTCAACATATGCATCTCCTATGACATAGACAAAATCCGGCTGTTTCCAGCCTCTTGATAGCATTTCTTCTTTTGTAACAGGTAAAAACTGATTCATAAATTTCCTCTCATGAAAGAATGTTTTCTAACTTTCTTCCTATTTTAAGAGTTTTGTCTTTTATAGTCAACTTTTAAGTGTTTTGTCTTTCATAGTCAACTTTCCTTTATATATTGGTAATATTATTACTTGAATGTTGTTTATGTTAAAGTATATCAGTTGTTAATAACGGGTTAATAACTATAGCATGTCAATTGTTACTAACGGCCGCTAATAACTATAGTATGTCGGCTGTTAATAACTATAGTATGTCAGTTGTTAATGACCTTTAAATATGCTATAATAAACTGACCCGTTTGGGAATATGAATAAAGGCAGGGAAAATATGTATACTTTGGATGAAGGTTATTTTTATGAAAAACTTGGGGAACTGATGGCAATTGACAGTACAACAGGCTTTTATAGGCCTATACAGGATTATGTTAAGAAAGAAATCGAAAAACTTGGCATGCTTCCGGAAGAATATCATAAAGGCGGAATACAGACCGTAATCGGTGGAGAAGGAAACACGCTTCTTTATACTGCACATTTGGATGATATTGGCTTAATGGTTAGAAAGATAAATGCTGATGGTACTTTAACGGTAGTTAAGGTAGGAGGGTTGCATGAAGATTCTGCAATTGGCGAAAATGTGAGAATTTATACAAGGGATGGCAGAATATATACAGGAAGTATTCAGAAGATTCATTCAAGTGTTCATGTTTCGGAGGACAGTGATTTTAATCAGGAACCTAACTGGGCAAAAAATGTTTGTGTGGTTTTGGATGAGGATGTTGAAACTGCAACCTCGGTTGAAGAACTTGGAATAACGGTAGGGGCAGTTATTGCTTTGGAACCAAGGCTTGTTGTATCAAACGGTTATATTAAATCCCGTTTTCTTGATGATAAGGTATGTGCAGCAGTTATGCTTTGCATGATGAAGGAAATAAAGGAGAAGAACATAAAACTCAATCGTGAAGTTATTGCACATTTTTCCTGCTACGAAGAAATAGGACATGGCACCAGTGTTTTACCTGAGAGGGTAAAGGATGTTGTGGCATTGGACATAGCCTGCTGCGGTCCCCGTCAGACTTCTCACGAGAAGAAAGTTACCGTACTTGCGATGGATACAAGATTTCCTTATAATTATGATCTTTCCAATGAGCTTTACAATACCGGTAAAGCAGCAGGGCTTGATATAGTATATGATATTTTTACCCCACATTACGGAAGTGACGGAGATACTTCGATAGTAGCAGGTCATGATATACGACACGCAGCTATTGGTCAGGGAACCAGAAACAGTCATGGCTATGAAAGAAATCATATTGAGGGTATAAGACAACTTTATTCATTGGCTATGGAATACATTACTAAAATGGAATAAATTATTTGAATTGCATTGGCATAATAAATAGCACTATTAGCTATTAACTATTAAACCGGTTTTGTTTGAATAAAAATACAAAAACGTTTTAAACTGAAAAATGATAAGCAGGGCAAAAGACAGGCTCTGCTTTTTTGTTTGAAATAAAATAATATAACAATATCATAGAAAAATATAACAGAAATAATCCTCGATGCCTGGAAAAATTTTAAGATATTAAAACGATTTTATTGAAAGAAAGTGCGTCTACAACGCAATTTGGCGCAAAATTAACAACGATAAAATGCGTAAAATGGTTTGAAAAATACGGAAATCGATAAAAACGATACTGATTAAGATAAAATTGACGATGAAAGAACACTTTTTTGTGCTATTGCGGTAAAGTTTTGTGCGATATGTGCAATAAAAACCTGCGAAATCGATTACTTAACGAAGAATTATCCTTGCTATTTGTATATTTTGCACAAAAAGATAAAAAATAAAAACGATTTTATTGACAATTTTTATAAACAATGCTATCATATGCACAACAACGAAAGAACCTGCATAAAAAAATGAAGCAGGTAATGCCAGGGATATTCAATAAAAAACTTATGGGATGTCCGTTAAGAAAGGTTCTTAGAACCTTGGCGGAGCAAAAAAGGAGGAAACATGTTTAAGAAAACAAAGAAGTTGTTAAGCCTTTTACTTGTTGCAGGAATGATCTTGAAGCATTAAAGCAGATTCCCGTTGATCAGGAAGATAAGGAAGTAATTCTTGAAATGAGCAACTGGTTAAGGGATGTGCCAAGAACTCCCGGCCAGTACCTGCTTGAAAGATCGATTTCGGATATCTGGAATGCGATGGTGCTTGACGGTAAATCCGCGCAGGTTGCAGCAGATGAAAAGGTAATTGAAATTAACAGAGAAATTAAAAAGAAAATGCAGGAACTTGGTTATTATGATGAAGACGGAAATTTAGTTAAAAACTATGTTATCCGCGACATCGACTGGATCAGAGAAAATCAGGCTAAGGCAGGAAAGGAGAGATAAGTGAAAAAAGACAAAGGTTTTACTTCTAAAGATTTGAAAGCTTATGCTTACTTATCTCCTTATATCATTCTTTTTACGACTTTTATTCTTGTTCCTGTGGCTATAGCGATAGCATTGAGCTTTTCTTACTTTGATGTTATCAACAGGCCTTCTTTTACCGGGTTATTAAACTATGTAACTTTATTTACACAGGATAAGATTTTTCTTAAATATGTTTTACCGAACACTTTCCTGTATGCATTGATTGTAGGACCGGGAGGATATGTACTTGCATTCCTTATTGCCTGGATGCTTTCACAAATTCAGGCAATTCCGAGAACTGTTTTATCACTTTGCATTTACACTCCTTCAATGGCAGGACAGGTATTTATCGGTGTTATCTGGAAAACAATTTTCTCGGGAGACCAGTCAGGCTGGGTAAACAGCATTTTGATGAAAATGGATATCATTGATCAGCCGATACAATTTCTTCTTACCAAAGATTACTTCATGCTCATTATGATTATTGTATCGTTATGGTCAGCCATGGGAATCGGATTCCTTGCAATGATTTCAGGTATTCTGAATGTTGACAAGGAATTGTATGAAGCAGCATATGTGGATGGAATTAAAACAAGATTTCAGGAAATAATCTACATAACGGTTCCTTCAATGAAACCTCAGATGCTTTTTGGTGCAGTTATGGCAATCGTAAATGCATTTAACATGGGTTGGATTGGTGTAACTTTATCAGGTGCCAACCCCACTCCCGAATACTCAGGACAGCTGATAACAAACCACATCGAAGATTATGGTTTTATCAGATATGAAATGGGTTATGCGGCAGCAATATCGGTTATGCTGTTAGCAATCGTATACTTATTTAATCTTGTAGCTCACAGGCTCTTTGGAGAAAAAGAGGATTAACAATGGTCAAGACTAAGAGAAGACACAAAAACAGCTTTCAGGGTTCAAAAATAGATCCGAGAAGGTTTTCAAGAAGTCAGATAAAATTTTATATCATTCTGATTCCGTTGGCGATATTTATGATTTTGCCGGTTATCATGATTATAAGCAGAGCATTCATGCCTTTAGGAGAGTTATATGCCTTTCCTCCTCATATTCTGGCTCATAATCCGACGATGACGAACTTTAAAAATTTGTTTAAGCTTTCGTCCTCAACCGGAGTTCCGATGCTTCGATATCTGCTTAACTCGGTAATCGTAACGGTTTTTACGGTATTGCTTAATCTGATAATTACAATATTGGGAGCATATACCTTTGCAAAGAAAAGCTTTAAGGGTAAGGCAGCATTGTTTGAAATAAATCAGCTTGCGTTGATGTTTGTTCCAACTTCGGTTGCCATAGCAAGATATCTTGTTATAACCAAGCTTAATCTTACCGACACCTGGCTGGTACACATTCTTCCTTTGGCAGCAATGCCGGTTGGTTTGTTCCTTGTAAAGCAGTTTACGGATCAGATACCTAACGCTTTAATTGAAGCTGCGGTTGTAGACGGAGCAAGGGAAACACTTATTATCAGAAAGATTATTGTTCCTCTGATAAGGCCTGCTTTGGCGACTTCGGTGGTTTTGACCTTCCAGCAGGTATGGATGGCTACTGAAGCTTCCAATAACTATACTTCAACAGATACAATGAGAACTTTGGCTTACTATCTTGGTTCTCTTTCTACCAATAATGCGATAGCAGCTGCAGGTATTACTGCAGCAGCATCGGTAATTATGTTTATTCCGAATCTTATAATCTTTATCTGCATGCAGTCACAGGTTATGAACACTATGAGCCATTCTGGTATCAAATAAAACGGAGGAAGCTATGAATCAAAGCTTTATAAAAAAGAACAGATTTATTATCTTAGTACTTGCTTTACTGCTTGTGCTTGATATGACCTCCTATAGTGTGGCAAGAGCTCAACAGGCTACTTCTTATACTTATGCAGAGGATGAAGACGGATACTGGGTAAGAACCCAGGATGCTTATCTTCCTTATCTGACAGTTACGGATTTGAGCTTATCAGGTGCAGAAGAGATGTTTATTGATGCAAACGATATTCTTTATATCGCAGATACGGGAAATAAACGAATTATTCTTTTTGATCTTAACCAAGGTCAGGTGATAAATGAAATCAAAGCTCCTGTGATGTCATCACCAAGAGGTGTATATGTAACCAAAAACGGAAAAATATATGTAGCTGACACAGGTGCTAAGGCTGTATTGATTTTCAATAATGACCTTTCTTTTGAAAGAGCGATTTATAAGCCCGATTCACCGATGTTTGCTGACACCAACTATGAACCTAAAAGAATTGCGGTTGATGATGCAGGAAACATATTCCTTGTTGGTGAGGGTGTATATAACGGTATTATCCAGCTTGCTTCAACAGGTGAGTTCTTAGGATATTTTGCCGTAAATGATGCTAATCTTACCATTGCGCAAAGAATACAGAGAGCGCTTTTTACAAGAGAACAGCTTGCTAATCTTATTGACGCTAATCCTACGGTATTTACCAATGTTTTCGTAGATAAAGATGGTATTGTTTATACTGCAACCTCAGGAATGAACCACAACGGTATGAAGAAACATGCGACAAACGGTGGAAATATGTTTGTGGATGATGTTTATTCAAACCCGGAACTTATTGATGTATACGTAGATAATCAGGGAATGATTTATACGGCATCGGTTGGCGGATACATTTCAGTTTATTCAAAAAACGGTGAAGAAGTATTTTCCTTTGGTTCTGCTGTCAGAACTCAGGACATAGCCGGACTTTTTACAAGGCTTTCTTCTGTGGCAGTTGACTCTAAAGGATATATCTGGGCAATGGATGCCACAAAAGGTTATATTCAGGGCTTCAAACCTACTGAATATGCAAGTCTGGTATATTCAGCCATGAACCTTTATGAAGAAGGACACTATGAAGCCTCCATGGAAAAATGGAATGAGGTATTGAAACTCAATCAGATGTCCGTTCTGGCTCACAATGGTGTAGGTAAGGCTTACTTACATGCAGAGAATTACGAAAAGGCTATGGAGCATTTTGAAGTTGCAAATAACAAAGGAATGTATTCCGAAGCCTTTTGGGAAGTTAGAAATGATTATATTCAGGACTATCTCACCGCAGGATTGATAATAATTGTTGTTTTACTTATTGCTAATGCAGTGCTTAAAGGCTTTGACAAAAAATACGGTAAATATACTGCATTAAAAGGAAAAGTCAGTGAAAAACTTAAAAATACCAAGGTTATTCGTGATTTTTACTGGGCTTTTAAGACAAACAGAAAACCGTTTGATCATTATTACGAGATTAAGAAGAACAGACAGGGCTCTTTACTTGGCGCCACTTCAATCTATTTGGTTTTCTTTATTGTATTCATGTGGTATCAGGCCGGAAAAGGATTTATTTACCAGTATACTGATATCGAAGATATGGATATTACTTCAATAGTTGCGGGCTTCTTCGCAATACTGATTTTATTCATCGTAGGAAATTATCTGGTAACAAGCATTACGGATGGCGACGGTACATTAAAGCAGGTTTATATGATTCCCGCATATGGACTTATGCCGGCAATGGTATCACTAATAGCAGTTACCTTGGTGTCACATGTTCTTACCTATAACGAGTCTTTTCTTTTAACACTTGCTTTGATGGTGGGAATTGCCTGGAGTGCAGTAACAATCTTTATAGGATTGATGACGGTTCATGATTATACCTTTAAGGAAACCGTAAAGAGCTTCATTATTACTTTGGCATTTATGTTTATTTTTGCAGTAGTTTTGATAATTATATCAATTATGAGTGAAAGCTTGTTCAGCTTCTTTGGCTCAATAGGAAAGGAAGTATTTTGGCAATGAAAATTAAAAAAACAGTAAAAACTGCCTTAGCTCTTGCTTTAATTGCTGCCTTTCTTTTTTCGGCAGGTAACAGAACTTTTGCATATATTGCAACCGGAAGAGATACCAAAATGCCTCCCGTTAAATCAGAAGCAATTAATGGAAAGACAGATGATTTTAACCTTATTTATGAGAATGACAAAATAGCTTATTACTGGAGAGACGACAGAGATGTTTTGGCAATAAAAGATAAGGAAACCGGTTATGTTATGAAAACCGGTGCAGATTTTCCATTTGCAAATGATATTAAGGATAAGATTAAAAAGCTTAAGAAGCAGGGCGTAAGTGATGAGGAATTAATAGCAGCTGCAGAAGATTATGCAGGTGATTTAAATGCCACATATGTTGGTATAGCTAACTCCTTCCTTACTATTGAATATTTTTCAAGTGATAAGATTAAGTACATTTCCTCTGCATCAGAGTCAGGCGCTTTTTCTGAATTAACAAAAATAAGCGATGGCAAATTTAAACTTGCAGCAGATTTTGAGGAAATTGAGGTAAGTCTTAACATATATCTTGATTTTACAAAAAATGAAATTCAGATTACTGTTCCGTCAGAGGAAATAAAGGGTAACGGAAAGAAAAATATAGCAGCTTTTGATTTCTGTCCTTTCCTTGGCGCAAGCGGTGGTGTGATTAACAGATTTAACCCGGTTACACTTGAATATGAAAAGATGGATAATTACAGAGTTCCGGGATATGTCCTTGTTCCTGACGGTTCAGGTGCATTAATCAGATTCAATGATAATACCGCAGTATTTGATTCCTATATTGGCGATGTTTACGGTAAGGATTATGCAACTGAAACTTATTACAAGTCAGCTTTGTATGATGATGTACCTGCGAAAGATCCGGTAATGCCGGTATTCGGTATTGCTCATGGTAACGGTCAGATGGCTTTTGTTTCCTGGGCAGATGAAGGCGCTGAGTATATGGACATTATAGTAAACCATGATGGTTCAAAGGGCGCAAGCTACACCTGGGCTTATCCAAGATTTGAAAAGAACGTTAACTTCTTCCAGCTTTATGACGAAAAGGGAAACGGCTTTTTCAAGCAGATGGATGACATATTTGATTATGATATTTCACTTACATATTCCTTCCTTTTTGGTGACGGAAGTGATGGTGATTATCCGGCAGATTATGTCGGAATGGCACTTGAATACAGAGAACATCTTATGGAAAACGGTGTTATCAATGAGATGAAATACCGAAATGAAGATATTCCCATTCGCCTGGATTTTATCATGGGAGACGCTGAAAAAGGTTTGTTTGGCACAAAACAGGTAGTTGCCACAACAACTGATGAGGTGGAAGAAATTTTAAGCGGCATAAGTGAGGGTGGTATTAAGAACATAAACTCAGGACTTATCGGATGGCAGAAAAAAGGGGAAAGTCTTAATAAACCTTATGAAATGAATTTTACCGGTTCAATTGGAAGTAAAAATGATTTTAAATCACTGATTTCCAAAATGGCTGATAAGGGCATAGATGTTTCTTTTGCAAGAGAAGCCATAACGATTAACAAGAAAATGGCTGCTTATTCAGGAAATGCAGTTAAGGCAATAAGTAACTGGTATGTTTCCGTTGATAAATCCGAAGTACTTCCGGCTAAGCCCATTATTTCGACATTTTCATATATTAATCCTGAAACTGCGGCTAAGTGGGTTTTAAAGCTTAATGATAAGGTTTCCGATTTTTCAAAAAGCTTGACTTTGTCAGGTATATCAAATGTCCTGACTTCACACTACAACAGAGATGGAGTTGTAACTTCACTTACTGAGTCTTTGGAGCTTTACGAAAAGACTTTGGGTGGTATCAATCAGGATTTGATGTTAAATCTTGAAAATCCTAATCAGTACCTTTGGAAGTATACCGACAGATATTTGCAGATGCCGGTGGGCGGATCACAGTTTATTTATGAAAATGACTCTGTGCCGTTCCTTCAGTTAGTTCTTTGCGGAACAATGGAAATGTATGCACCATATGCAAACTTTTCCTTCTATACGGATGATTGTGTTTTGAGAATGATTGATTATAATCTTTCACCTTCCTTCATTCTTTCAAAAGCACCTTCATATGTGCTTTCAGACAGTTTTTATTCTTATCTTTATTCAACAGAATATGTTCTTTACGAGGATAAGATATATTCAATTTATAACAGGATTAACTCAATTCTTTCAGAAGTTTCTTCAATGGACTGGGTTGGAAGAACAGTACCTGAGAACGACGTTGTCATTAACAGCTATAAGGATGGCAACACACAAAAACATATTATTATTAACTATACGGAAAAGCCTGTTACATATATGGGCATAACCGTAAATGCAGAAAGTGCAGCAGTAGTTAAGTAAAAACAGACGGGGAGTTTGTTATGGCAGGAAATAATATTAAAAAGCGATTCGGATTCAAGAAAACCTATCAGGGAAGACAAACCAGAAGAGGATATGCTTTTATGCTTCCTTGGATTATCGGGTTTACGGTGTTTACGCTTTTGCCTTTTTTGTACACAATTTATCTTTCTTTTATGACGGTGGAATCAACCGTTACCGGTTATGTTATTACACCTAACGGTTGGAATAATTATTACACCGCATTTTTCAAGAATACGGAGTTTGTTCCTGCCTTGATATCCTTTGTCGGAATGGTTATTCCTTATACCTTTGTTATTATAGTAGTTGCATTTATTCTTGCATATCTGCTTAACAAAATTGATGTCGGTAAGGGCTTTTTGAGAACAATTTATTTCCTTCCCGTAATTATTATGTCAGGTCCTGTAATGAGCCAGATACTTGATGATGCGGATGAGGCAATACTGGCAGCACAGGGTATTGAGAAGTCTACTAACATCTTTATCCTTCAGATGATTGCTGAATATTCAGAACCGTTAGCAAACTTCATGGAAGGTATATTTGATCAGCTTACAATGATTTTATGGTTTACGGGTATTCCGATTGTATTGTTTATAAGTGCATTGCAGAAAATCAATCCTTCTCTTTTTGAAGCAGCAAAGATTGATATGGCTAATGAATGGCAGATTCTTTGGAAGATAGTTATTCCGATGGTTAAACCGACTGCACTTGTTGCAACAGTATTTATCATTGTACAGCTTGGTACATATGATACTACTGCGGTTTATAACTTGATTAAAACCGCTACCGGAAATACCAATGGCGGACTTGGTTATGCAGCAACCTTTGCGTGGATATATTGCATTTTGATTTTACTTATAATTGGTGGAGCTTTTGTTCTTTTTAAAGACAGAGACAAGAAACCGGGCAGAAGATAATACAGAGCAAAAGAGGTTTTTATGAAGAAGAAAAAAACACAGATTAAAACAAAAAAGAATGCAAAGTATTACAAAAAAATGGTTGCAAGAATAATTGTTTACTTCATTCTAACAGTAGTTGGTTTCGTTTATCTTGAACCTATATTGGAAATGCTTGCTAAGACATTAATGTCAGCGGAGGATGTAATTGATCCTTCAGTTACTTGGATTCCCAAAAAGCCGTCACTTGAAAATCTGTCTTTTGCAGCTACGGTATTAAAGCTTGGTACAACCCTTAAGAATTCGATATTGTTTGCCGGTGCTCTTGCCATAGGACAGACCTTTGTTGCGAGTCTTACGGGCTTTGCATTGTCAAGATATGCGTTTAAGGGCAGAAAGTTTTTCTTTGCCATGCTTATTCTTGCATTTATCATTCCTGTTCCTGTATTGATGGTGCCAAGAATGATGATGTTCGTGGTGGCACAGGAGTCACTTAAGTTTCAGTTAATCGGTACGGTTTGGCCTCAGCTTTTGATGGCATTCTTCGGACAGGGCGTATATTCAACAGTACTTGTTCTAATCTTTTATACTGCATTTAACATGATTCCGAGAGTTTTGGATGAAGCAGCGGAAATTGATGGAGCTTCAGCTTTGAAGGTTTACTGGTTTATTGTTATTAAAATGTCAGCAACCACAATTCTTGTAGTATTCCTTTTCTCTTTTGTATGGAACTGGAATGAAACTTACATAACCTCAACATTACTTAGAGGTAACCTTGAATTACTTCCTTCAAAACTTACTTTGTTTAATTCTGAATTTGATTCGGTATCAAAGGCAGTAGGCGGAGCGTTTAAGCTTAATGAAGCATTTAAGATGTCGGCAACTTTAATTTCAATTTCACCTTTGCTTTTGCTCTATGCCTTCGTTCAGAAATGGTTTATTCAAGGTATTGAAAATACAGGTATTACAGGAGAATAAAAAAATGATAATCTCTTCCCTAAATAAAATAAGAATAGCTTTTGTCGCACTGCTGGTTTTATTATCGGTCGGATTTACGGGATGTAAAGAAAATGAAGTTTTGGAAGGAAATGCAAACAATGAAACTTCAATGTTGCCTGAGACTTCTTCAAATTTCACACAAAATCCCATGATTGATGATTCTGGCTTCAGAGTCGGACAATCGGTATCTGATGCTTATGTGGATCCTTCGACCGTCAATAAGATACCGGCAGAGCAGATAAAGGCTAAAGGCTATGAATATGATTATGATTCTTTGACATATGAACTTGTGTGGTCAGATGAATTTGATTATGAGGGAGAATTAGATACTTCAAAATGGGGTTATGACCTTGGCCAAAGCGGTTGGGGAAATAATGAACTTGAAAAATATACCAAAACCAATGCGGTTGTTGGTGACGGAATGCTTACAATTCATCTTCGTAAAGAAGAGGACGGAACAGTAACCTCGTCAAGAGTTGCTACAAGACAAAAAGGTGACTGGGTTTACGGAAAATTTGAAATATGCGCAAAACTTCCTTCAGGAAAAGGAACCTGGCCTGCCATATGGATGCTTCCCACAGATTACAGATACGGTTCCTGGCCTGACTCAGGGGAAATCGATATCATGGAGCATGTAGGATATCATCAGGACTATGTGTCCTCAAGTGTTCATACGAAAAGCTACAATCATAAGATTGGAACCCAAAAGACAAAAGAAATTAAGTTAGAAGGTGCCAGTGAAGAATTCCATGTATATTGTCTTGAGTGGCTTCCTGACAAGATTATCACATATGTTGATGGTAACAAACTTTTCGAGTTTGTTCCCACAAAGTATAAAACGGAACCTACTAAGGACGAGTGGCCTTTCGATAAGAGACATCACTTGCTTATCAATTTGGCATGGGGTGGCGACTGGGGTGGTGCAAGAGGCGTAGATGAAAGCATTCTTCCTCAGGAATTCCAAATTGAATATGTAAGGGTATATCAAAGCCCTGAAATAAATGCAATAACCGGACAGAAATAAAAGCTTTAAAGCTGTACCCATGAAGTAAGGTAAAGTAAGGTAAAGTAAGGCATATTGGGGTATGGCAGGGCAAAGTAAGGTATAGCAAGGTATAGCAAGGTATAGCAAGGTATAGCAAGGAAGAACAGCTTAAAATAAGCAACAGTAATAAATTTTAGGTGGTATGAATATGAACTACAAACTTTCAGGAGACAAATTTATCATTGAAGATTACACAAATGTTTCACCTTTTTCGAGCTTTTTGCCGGGAATTGCAGGTGTAAACGGAATTCCTATCTGGGCTTTCTATTGTAATCGAGGCCAGGGTATTAACAGTTTTGGTATTAACCATAAAGGTGATGCCATTATGGAATTCAATTCGGCGAATACTGCTTTTGAAAATACTCCTATAAAAGGTTTCAGATCTTTTGTTAAGGTAAATGGTGAATTCTTTGAACCTTTTTGTACATATTCACGCAAGGCAGTAAGAAGAATGGAAATTGAAAAAAATGTTCTTACTATTATTGAAGAAAATCATGGTTTAAGAATTACTGTTTCTTATATCATACTTCCTAAAGAAAACATAGGAGCGCTGTTAAGAAATGTGTCAGTTAAGAATATATCTGACAAAATGCTTAAAGTGGAAATGCTTGACGGTATGGCACAGATTATTCCTTATGGCATTCAGAACGGCCAGTATAAAGAAATGTCCAATCTTTTCAAAAGCTGGGCAGATGTAAAAAATAAGGAAAATGAAGCACCTCTTTTTGTAATGCGATCTTCAAGCGATGATTCAAGTGAAGTATCTGAAATTGAGGGCGGATATTTCTACTTTGCCATTAAAGATGGTGAAAAAATGCATATCATTTGTGATAAGAAGGTGGTTTTTGGCGAAGAAAATTCAATGACTGTTCCTGCTAATTTTATCGAAAAGGAATATTCTGAAGTTTTATGTGAAAAAGAATGTCATGCAAACAAAGTTCCATGTGCCTTCGCAACTTTAAATGCAGATTTAACACCCGGAGAGGTTGCTGAATTCAGTGCATTTGCAGGCTTCGCAGCTTCTGTTGAGTTACTTAATAAGAAAAGTATTGAATTCTCAGTTAAAAATTATACGGACAGAAAAATAACGGAAGCCAGAGAATTGTGTGATAAATTAACTGCTGATGTTAAGACTCACACAGGTAATTCATTGTATGATAAATATATTGAGCAGTGCTACCTTGACAATTTCCTTCGTGGCGGTTATCCCTTTGTATTTAAGTCAAATGGCGGAAATGCGGTAGTACATCTTTTCTCAAGAAAACATGGTGATCCTGAAAGAGATTATAACTTCTTCTCAACTGCCGGTGAATTCTATTCACAGGGTAACGGAAATTACAGAGATGTTTGTCAGAACAGAAGGCACGATGTGTTCTTCAATCCTGAAATAGGAGATTTTAATGTTTACCAGTTCTATTCAATGATTCAGGCAGACGGTTACAATCCTCTGGAAATCAGACCTTCCACTTTCCTGATTAAAGAAAGCTTAAGAAATGAGGCTTCAAAACTTATAGCTTTAAATACCAATGATACAGGAGACCTTGCTAAATTACTTTGCGGTTCCTATACACCCGGTCAGGTAACAAATGTTATATCAAAGAATGATATAAAGGTAAGAGGAAGTGAATCAGAACTTGTTGAAAAACTGATTGCAATGTCCGAAGAACAGCTTGAGGCAGGCTTCGGTGAGGGATACTGGAGTGATCATTGGGACTATAATCTTGATTTAATTGAAGATTATCTTAGAATTTATCCTGAAAAATTTGAAGAACTTGTATTTGGAAACAATAAATACCGTTTCTATAACAGCCCTGTAAAAGTAAGGGACAGAGCAGAAACTTATGTATATAACAAGGGAAAAATCAGACAGTACGGTTCTGTTGCCCATGTTGATAAGAAAACGGGACATGATGAAAGTTTTGATGGCGGAAAAACCAACTGGCTTAAAAACAGTGACGGATCCTATGCTGAAACCAATTTGTTTGGAAAGCTTGTTACCCTGGCATTAAATAAATTTACCTTGCTTGACAATGAACAGCTTGGTATCGAGATGGAGGGTGGCAAGCCCGGCTGGAATGATGCCATGAACGGACTTCCCGGATTGTTCGGAAGCAGCATGCCTGAAACGGTTGAACTTTTAAGAACCGTATCATTTATAAGAAAAGCTTTGGAAGGAAGAAAGGGTAAAGCCACTTTACCTCAGGAAATAGTTTCTCTTTATCAGGCAATTAAGCTTAATCTCGAGGCTTCAAAACAGGGTATGGCTTTATGGGAAGAACTTTGCAAAATCAGAGAAAAATACAGAACTGTTGTAATGTATAATCTGACCGGTGAGCAGGTTTTGGTATCTTATGAGGAATTAAGCAATTTCTTTACACTTTGTGAAAATATCCTTGAAAATTCAGTAAATCGTGCGCTTGAAATCGGTAAGGGCATACTTCCTACTTATTTTACTTACGAAGCGGTTAAGTTTATTAAGATGACGGATGATTTGGGCAATGATGTAATATCACCTTATGGGCTGCCCTCAGTTAAGGTTTTGGAATTCAGAAGAAATGAACTTCCTTATTTTCTTGAAGGACCTGCAAGATTCCTTTCCTGCGGTAAAAAAGACAGAATTGATGAGAACAGAAAACTGTTTGAAGAAATCAAAAAGTCTGATTTATATGATAAGAAGCTCAAAATGTACAAAACTTCCGAATCTATTGAAAAGATGTCAATTGAGAATGGTCGTGTGAGAGCATTCACACCCGGCTGGCTTGAAAGAGAAAGCATTTTCCTTCACATGGAATATAAGTATTTTCTTGGTCTTTTCAAATCCGGTCTTTATGATGAATTCTTTACTTCAATAAAAGACGGTATGATTCCCTTCCAGGATCCTTCGGTTTATAAGAGAAGTATCCTTGAAAACTCTTCATTTATAGCATCAAGTGCAAATCCTGATCCGACAGTACATGGACAGGGATTTGTTGCAAGACTTTCAGGCTCAACGGTTGAAGCTTTGTCAATGTGGATTGGAATGTTTGAAGGCAACGGTGGTTTCTTTGTTGACGAAAACGGAAAGCTTGCACTTAAGTTCGCACCGGTTTTATCAAAAGAAATGTTCGATGAAAATAATGAAGCCGGCTTTACCATGTGCGGCAAAACAAAGGTGGTTTATGTAAATAAATCCGGAAAGAACACATATGATACCGGAGTAAAGGTCAGAAGTATTCATTTAAGCGGTGGAGTAAATCGCACAATTGACGGAGAGGTTTTACCGGAAGAATTTGCTTTGCTTGTAAGAAACGGAAAAATTAAGGAAATAAAGGCTGTAATTGAGTAGTTTTTTGTTTTTCGCCTGATTTATAATGATTAAAAAATAGCAGGAGAAGCATTTATGGATAAAAGGATTTGTTGCACACCGGAAAATGAAAGTCTGTTTGATGGATATAAGCTTGTTTTTGAAGATAATTTCGATTATGAAGGAAGTCCTGATAGAAATTTGTGGACTATGGAAGTCGGAAACAGATGGGCAAATAATGAAGCTCAGGCTTATACTGACAGATTGGAAAATGTCAAAGTTGAAAATGGTGCTTTGATTATTACAGCGCGTGCTGAAGAATACAATGAAAGACAGTATACTTCGGCAAGAATAAACACTTTTGGACACAGAAGCTTTAAGTACGGATACTTCGAAGCAGAGGCTTGTCTTCCCAAAGCAACAGGTACCTGGCCTGCTATTTGGTTTCTTCCTGAATCTATCAGGCAGGGAGAAAGGTGGCCTCTTTGCGGAGAGATTGATTTGGTTGAACATGTTCACAGACACAAAGACGACTTGTTTTATAGCCTTCATGCCCAAAATCACAATCATGCAAATCCGAATACCGTTCAGTATACCCGTACTTTCCATTGTGACGGGGTATGTGAGAACTTTCACAAATACGGCATGCTTTGGACAGAAGAGTACATTGAATATTTTCTTGATGGTAAAAGCGTTTGCAGATATAACAAATCAGATGATGAGGATACTTCAAATGAATCGTGGCCTTTTGACAAAGAATATTTTATGATTCTGAATGTGGCTGTAGGTGGCGGTTTCGGAGGACCTGTAACAGATGAAGAACTTCCAAGCTCCATGACGGTAAATTATGTGAGAGCCTGGCAGAAAATAACAAAATAGCAGTTATAGAATAAAGAAAAAGGATTATGTTATGAAAGAAGCATTAAAGAAAGCAATTCCCCTTGTGTTTCAGGCAGCGGCAGAAGCTGCAGTTTTACTAAAAAATGATAATAATGCGCTGCCTATCGGAAAGGACGAGAAAATCGCCCTTTTTGGTCGTATTTCGATAAATTATTACCGATCGGGAACCGGTTCAGGCGGTAATGTTAATGCAGAATATGAGACGAATGTTTATGACGGCTTTAAGAAATATGGCTATGAAAACTATGATAAAGAAGTTAAAGCAGTTTATGAAGAATGGATAAAGACTCATCCGTTTAATAAAGGTAATGGTGAATGGGCTTCTGAACCCTGGCATCAGGAGGAAATGAAGCTTGAAGAGGAATTTGTAAAGAAAAGTGCAGAAGCTTCTGATAAAGCATTGATCTTTATTGGAAGAACAGCCGGAGAGGACAAGGATAATCTTGATGAACCCGGAAGCTACAGGCTGACTTATGACGAGAAAGTTATGGTGGACATGGTCTGCAGAAACTTTGAGCATGTAATTGTTGTATTAAATACTTCTAACATAATTGACTTAAAATGGATAAACGAAGCAATTGCACATAATCATATAGACGCTGTTCTTTATTGCAGCCAGTGTGCTTCTGAGGGTGGAAATGCACTTGCAGCTTTACTTTTAGGTAAAAATACTCCCTCAGGACATTTAACGGATACCATTGCCTATAATATTTCCGATTACCCATCTGATAATAATCATGGTGATTATATTGCGAATAAGTTTGAAGAAGATATATTTGTCGGCTACAGATATTTTGAAACCTTTGCCAAAGACAAGGTTATGTATCCTTTCGGTTATGGCTTAAGTTATACCCAATTTGAAGTAAGTGAACTTTCAGCTTTAAAAATTTCTGAAAAAGAGAGATGTTTTAAAGTATCTGCTAATGTTAAAAATGTTGGAAATTACAGCGGAGCATATGTTCTTCAGGTATATTTAAATGCTCCCTGCGGTGTCGTAGGAAGACCATCTCGTGAGCTTTGTGGTTTTGCAAAGACCAAAGAACTTAAAAAGGGCGATGAAGAAAAACTTGAGGTTATTATTGATTTAAATAAATTTGCAGCCTATGACGACGCAGGAAAAACCGATAATAAATCTGCATATGTGCTTGAAAAAGGCAATTATGTTTTTTTTGCAGGTGATGATGTAAGAAGTGCAAAGAAAATCGAAAATGATATATATGTTCTTTCTGATACTGTGGTTGTAAAACAGTGTGAAGAGGCTATGGCCTTGGAAGAACACGAAAACAGAATAAAGGCAAATTACGAAAACGGAGAATATGTGCTTTCTTATGAAGATGCTCCGTTAAGAACAGTAAGCTTAAAGGAAAGAATAGCTCGTGAACTCCCTGAGGAAATTGTAAAGGTTTCTGATAAGGTCATTAAACTTTCTGATGTAAAAGAAGGCAGAGCAAGCGTAGAAGAGTTTGTTGCCGGATTAACTACAAAACAGCTTGCCGTTTTAGTAAGAGGTGAGGGTATGTCAAGCAGCAAAGCTACTCAGGGAAATGCCTCTGTATTCGGCGGTGTATCAGATGATTTGATGGCACTTGGAATTCCTGCAGTATGTTGCTGTGACGGACCTAATGGTGTTAATCTTGCTAAAATATATTATTGTACTCAAATTCCTGTTGGAACTGCATTGGCAGCAACCTTTAACCCTGAACTTATCGGTAAGGTATACGAAGTTATTGCAGAAGAAATGGTAATGAAACATGTGGATTGTCTGTTAGGACCCGGTATCAATATTCACAGACATCCTTTGTGCGGAAGAAACTTTGAATATTATTCAGAAGATCCATATCTTACGGGTAAAATTACGGTTGCAATAGTTAAAGCTTTAAAATCAAAAGGAGTATGCGCTGTTATTAAGCATATGTGCGCAAACAGCCAGGAAAGAGCAAGGCACACTGAAAATTCCATAGTTTCAGAAAGAGCATTGCGTGAAATCTATCTTAAGGCTTTTGAAATGGCAGTAGAAGAAGGTGCAGATGCCATAATGACTTCATATAATAAAGTTAACGGACACTACACTTCCTCAAGTTATGACTTGACGACCAAGATTGCAAGACATGAATGGAATTTCAAGGGCATGATAATGACTGACTGGTGGTCAAGACTTAATGATGTCGAAGAAGGCGGAACAATGAGCTTTATTGACTTAAGAAGCATGGTCCGCTCTCAAAATGATGTTTATATGATTGTAAACAATAACGCTGCAGCTACTAATGCAAAGGGCGATAACCTTGAGGAGTCTTTGGAAAACGGTAAGCTTACAAAAGCAGAGTTACAGCGTTGTGCCGTTAATATCATAAATCTTGTATTAAAACTTCCTGCAATGGAACGCGAAATAAAGATACCTAAAGCAGTTGATTTTGCAACCGGGCAGGTTTTGGATGCAGAAGCATCAATACTTGATGTAAGAGTGGGTGAAACCTTTGAAAAAGAAATAAATGATGAGAATATTGTTGAAAAAGCATTATATCTTGAAGTTAAGGAAGAGGGCATATACCAAATTAGCGTAGGTGCAGCATCTTATTGCTGGGAGCTGGCCCAGGTTTTAAGCACATTGTTTGTGAATGGAGAAAGAGCCGGAGATATTCAGGTTAACGGCACAAACGGAAAAACCATTGAACTTAATATTGTCAAAGCAAAGCTTCATAAAGGTTTATATGAATTGAAGGTTGAACATGTCAGACCTAAGATTGATTTGAAATATTTACGATTAACAAGAGTGGATTTTTAAGTTGATTTGGTGTAAAATTATTTAGAGTTTTAAATATGATTAAGGACGGTTTCCGGTTATTATTTAATGACTTGGGATTGTCCTTTTTTAGAGGGTGAATAATATGGGACGAGTTACTATTAAGGATATAGCAAGAGAAGCCGGAGTATCGATTTCAACAGTATCTAATGCATTGAATGATGTTGATGTTCTGAATCCGGAAACCAAACAGAAAATTTTGGCCGTAGCTGAAAAAATGAATTATGTACCAAACCTGAACGGCAGGAATTTAAAGGCAAAGTCAACAAAAACAATAGGCTTGTTCGCGGATTTCATGGGTGGTCCTTATATGCAGGAACTTATGTTTACTATGTCAAGCATATGCTTTAATGAAGGTTATGAGCTGGATATTTTTATCAGTGGTTCAAATCAGTCAATAATGACAAGATTACTTGGGGGAACAGTTGATGGTGCGGTAATAGTCAGTCCCACACTTTCTGCAACTGATGAAAAAATACTTGCTGATGCAAATGTGCCGGTTGTTTATCTTAATAAGGAAGTTGCAGGAAGGTATAAGTCGAGCGTTTCCTTTGATTCTTATAATACCGGAAGAATGGCAGCAGAGTATTTGATCTCAAAAGGAAAAAAGCGTCTTGCACTTATTGAAGGTACGGATAATTTTGACTCCACCGAACGAAGCAGAGGCTTTAAAGATGTATGCAGCGAAAACGGTTTGAGACTTAAGCCGGATTTTGTATGGTATGGCGGATTGATGCGTGAAACGGCATATGCGGAGGTAGACAGCTATCTTAATTCCCTTAACGGCAAATATGATGCAAATACTCTGCCTCAGGCTGTATTTGCTGCAAATGATTCTTCTGCAATAGGAGCAATGGATGCCTTGAAAAAGCATGGATTAAGAGTCCCTAAGGATGTAAGCGTAATAGGCTGTGACGACATTGAGTTAAGTCAGTATGTTCAGCCACCATTAACTACCATAAGGACTAATTTCGGAGCACAGGGTTCTGAGGCCATGAAGGGAATATTTGCGATGCTTAAAGGTGAAACCCTTGGAAGAAAAATATGCTTAAGCTGCGAAATTGTTGAACGTGAATCGGTTTGCTGACAGCCTTTTGATAAAGGAATGATAAAAATGGAATAAATGCGCATTATAAGTAAGCAGGGTATGTTGGTGAAATAAATGAACAAGTGAATGCGTGTATTTATAAAAAAATCTGCATACAATATTACAATAAATTATTAATTGACATTTAAATCTATTTTGCTATAATGGTTAGGCGCTAATTGTTTTGACGATTAAGCGTTTGGGAACAAAATTGTATTGGGAACAATTTTTATCTTTAGAAAGGGTCAGACATGAATTCTAAAACTAAAAATCTTGTCGGCATCGGATTGCTGACAGCCATTGTTGTTGTATTGCAGATGATTGGTTCATTTATTAAATTTGGACCTTTCAGTATCTCACTGGTACTTGCACCTATTATTATCGGCGCCGCTTTGTACGGCGTATATGCCGGTGCATGGTTAGGCTTTGTATTCGGTGTGGTTGTTCTTTTTACGGATGCAGGAGCATTTCTTGCAGTTAATGTGCCGGGTACAATAATTACCTGCATATTGAAAGGAGCTGCTGCAGGCTTTGTTGCAGGTTTTGTCTATAAGTTATTGTCAAAGAAAAATTCTTTTGCTGCAGTAATTGCATCAGCAGTAGCAGCACCGGTTTGCAATACAGGTCTTTTCCTGGTTGGCTGTATGATTTTCTTCCTTGATACCATAAGAGGCTGGGGAGAGGCAGCAGGTTTTGCAAATGTCGGAGTTTATTTGATTGGTGGTATGGTTGGAATTAATTTCATAGTAGAACTGGTTGTAAACCTTTTACTTGTTACCACAATTGCTTTTCTTATTTCAACAGGAAGAAAGACAATCAGATAATTTTCATAACCACCTGAATGGTGGTTATTTTGTATAATGGGACTGTATATGGAATATTCGTATTTGAAAAAAGATATAATCGGCATTGTTAAGGAATCAACAGCAAAAATCGGATACAGCAACAATAAAATGCATCTTTATTATCCTCTGGCTTCATTAAACAGACTGACAGAGAGTGACTTTGATGAAGAAAAGATGAGTGAAGCATTAAAAGAATTTGCGTTGAGCAAAGAAATGCTTGAAATGTCAAAAGAACCAATACTTATTTCCAATAAAGGTGAACGCTTTTGCATAACCGTACCTGCTGAAATGGTAACATATATTTACAAAGAAATAGAGGATTCTCCGTTTTTGCTTGAACTTTTGAAGGTTATACAAAAACACGATGTTTCTTTTGAAAAAATAGTCGCAGTTTTTAATAAATTTTCTGATTCTGTGGTTATTAATGAGATGGAAAATTCTGATTTTGATTTTCTTTTATATTTTGGAAATGGGGTTCCGGATGATTACAGGTATTGTTTTAAGCTTGAAGGAGAGCATATAATTTATCACAGGTTTTCTTCGAAGGATTATGAAATGCTTGGAATGGACTGAGAGAAAAAAGAGAGAAAAAGCCTTAAACCGGCAAACAGGTTTTATTTTACTTTTTTGAACAAATTAGGTATAATTAACTATATTCATTTTTTTGAAAGGCGTGAGGGACATGGACATAAGAACACAACATGCGGCAGAAAAAGCAAAATATGCTTTTATAGTAAGATTTTTTTCTTTGGTTTTGATGGCAATATTGTCAGCGGTTTACTCAAGCGGGGTTAATGGAATTGTAAGAACTGTTTACCTTTCCGCTGGTGCAATCTTTGTTTTGGTTTGCATTTTGATGAAGATTTCAAATGAAAAAATCGAAAAGGTATGCCTGCTTTTAATGAGCTCGGGTTATATTTATCTTTACTTTACGGCAGGCCAGCCTTTCCTCTTTGTATTGATGTATCCTATGATATTTATTGTTATACTTGATATGCAAAGGAAAACATCGCTTTTGTGTGCTTCAATCTGTATATTGACAAATATTATTTATACAATTATTTATTTTGCGACCGGAGGACAGGATGTTCTGCTGGCTTCAGCTTGTCTGGTTTTTGCAATTTTCACCTGTATTATTGCATTGTCAATGGCTTTGATGATGGAACGACAGGAAAATGAAAAGATTGATTCACTTACGGAACAGGCTCAGAAACAGAAAGCTTTAGCTGAGGGTATCGTTGATGCTTCTGAACAGATTATTGAAAAAATTAATAGCGCATATACAAAGATGAATGATTTGTCAGGCTGTGTTGAAAGAAGTAATTATTCCGTTAATGAAATTGCTTCTGCAATACAGACTACTGCCCGTTCAATTGAAGATCAGAATTCCATGACTGCAAAGATACAGGAAGAACTGGTTGAATCTAAAGATGAAGCAAAGCAGATGAAGAATTCTTCGGAAGAAACCTTTGGTGTAATAGAAGAAGGTGTCAGCTTACTTAATGATTTGCAAAAACAGGCAATTGAGACAGCTGCAATTAATAAGACAACTTTGGCTGCCACAGAAAAGCTTAATAACAGAATTAACGAAGTAGAAGCTATAGTTGGAGCAATTGTGAATATTTCAAGCCAGACTAACTTACTTGCATTGAATGCTTCCATTGAGGCAGCAAGAGCAGGAGAAGCCGGAAGAGGATTTGCTGTTGTAGCAGAGGAAATAAGAAAGCTTTCAGAAGAAACCAATAGTTCTACTGAAAAGATTCGTGAAATTATTAAGAATCTTACGCAGGATGTTAATGTTACAAATGATAACATGGAAAAATCAACCAAGAGCATCGAAAAGCAGAATGAAATGGTTAATTATACCAGTGAAAAGTTTGAAAAAATAAAAGTTAATGTTACTGACTTAATGTCAAATATTGATGGTATTACTAATACAATTAACGATATTGTTTCTGCAAATACGGTTATCAGTGATTCAATTACAAACCTTTCAGCAACAACGGAAGAAGTAGCTGCCTCAGCAGAGTCTTCATTGACTGTAAGTGATGAAAGCGTTGTGAATATGAAGGAAGTAAGCAGCGTAATTGACGAAATACTTGAAAATGCTCAAAGCATGAAAGCAATGATATAAAACTTTCAAATTAATAAATACGTGATTGATTATTCGAAAAGCTGCTATCAGGAAGGTAATATCGAAAAGATGATATTGCAATATGGGAAAGACAACATCGAAAAGATAATATTGTAATATAGAAAAGATAATACCGAAAAGATAATATTGTAATACAGGAAAGGTAATATCGGAAAGGAGGAATATGGACGACTTAAAATTTGTTGTTGCCAGCAACATAATAAATCTTCGTAAGGAAGCAAAGCTTACACAGGCTGAATTAGCAGAAAAGCTGAACTATTCAGATAAATCGGTATCCAAATGGGAAAGAGCAGAGTCTTTACCTGATGTATATGTGCTAAAAATGATGGCCGATATATTCGGGGTTTCCGTAGATTATATCATTTCCTCTCATGATGACTGGGTTCCTGTACCAAAGAAACGAATACTTACTCCGGAAATTGCTAAGACAATTACAGGAATTACATTGGTTGGAATATTCCTGCTTGCCATGATTGTGTTTGTAGTGTTATGGATACTCGGAAAGGAAGCTTGGATAACATTTATCTATGCTATGCCTGTATCAATTATCACTTTACTTGTTTTGCACTCAATCTGGGGTGAAGGAAGATTTAATTATGTGATTATAGTTGCATTGATATTTAGCATTCTCGCTTCATTGTATTATACTTTCTTCCTGTTCGGCGGCAAAAATTACTGGCAGTTATATTTACTTTTGATTCCCGGCATCATTTTGGTTTACTTAAGTAAGCTTTTAAAACGCAGAGGCAATAAGCTTGCAAAAGATGCTGCAGAGGCTTAAAAGCCCCTAAATAAAGGCAATTCTACTAACCGTAGAGTCCGTTTTTCGGACTCTATTTTTTTGTTTTAACAGGGTAGAGAGAAAAAAGCACATAGTAGATATACTTTTTTTGATATGTTTGCTACGATAGACTCAACAAAAAACTAAGGAGCGCCCCAATGTCAGATTTTATTTTAAGTTGCTGTTCAACAGCAGATCTTTCAAAAGAACACCTTGATTCGAGAAACATTAAATATATTTGTTTCCATTATGAACTTGATGGAAACAGTTACCTGGATGATTTCGGAAAAACTATTCCTTTAAATGAATTCTATAAGGCAATGGAAAACGGTGCCGAAACCAGTACAAGCCAGGTTAATATTTCTGAATATATGGAATTTTTTGAACCTGTTCTTAAAGAGGGAAAGGATATTCTTCATATTTGTTTCTCGAGTGGTCTTTCAGGATCTTACAATTCTGCAAAGAACGCTGCAAATATTTGTCAGGAAAGATATCCGGACAGAAAAATTATTGTTTTGGATTCTTTAGCTGCTTCATCAGGTTATGGTCTTTTGATGGACAAGGCTGCTGATTTGAGAGATTCAGGAATGGATATTGATACTTTGGCCGATTGGGTAGAAAAGAATAAACTCAGAGTACATCACTGGTTCTTTTCAACCGATTTAACCTTCTATATTAAAGGTGGTCGTGTTTCAAAAACTGCAGGTTTTGTTGCAGGCATTCTTGATATTTGTCCTTTACTTCATGTAGATAAGGAAGGACATTTAATTCCTATGGAAAAGATCAGAACAAAGAAGAAAGTTAAGTTACAGACACTTAAGAAGATGAAAGAATTCGCTACCGGTGGCGAGGCATATGATGAGAAAGTTTTTATATCAAATTCAGCCTGCTATGAAGATGCAAAAGAGGTTGCTATGATGGTAGAAGAAGCCTTTCCTAATATGAATGGCAAGGTAGAAATTGATGACATCGGTACGGTTATCGGTGCACATACAGGTCCGGGAACAGTAGCACTGTTTTTCTGGGGAAAGAGTAGAGAAGAAGAATGATTAGGTTATTTACGGATACTTCGGCAAATCTTCCGTTGGAGATTATCAGAAAAGAGAATATTGAGGTATTATCATTTTCTTACACTTTAAATGGTGTTCCTGCTGAATATTCAGAGGATACGGATTTTGATGGTGCGTGGTTCTATGGTTTGATGCGTAAGGGAGTTGAGGTTAAGACTTCGTTGGTAAATGTAGAACAGTTTAAGGAAGCCTTTGAAAAAGAGATTAAGCTTGGAAATGAAGTACTTTATGTCGGAATGTCAGGTGGCATAAGCGGTACTGCTAATGCTGCAAGAATTGCAATTGAGGAACTTAAAGAGGAATATCCGAATTGTACTATTGCGGCAATTGATACTTATGCGGCCTCAACAGGTGAAGGACTTCAGGTAATCAAAGCAGCATCTTTGATTAAAGAAGGCAAATCTTTTGAAGAAGTGCTTGAAATCATAAACAATGAACGATCCTGTATGTATCAGATATTTACCGTAGACGATTTACAGTATCTTAAAAAAGGCGGCAGAATCAGTGGTGCGACAGCTTTGATTGGTAATATTCTTAATATTAAACCAATTTTGACCAATGATTCTGAAGGACATATTGTTCTTGATTCCAAAGTTCGTGGTTCTAAAGCTGCATTAAAGGACTTAGCTGACAGATATGACAGATTATGTGAAGACAAGTCGCTTACAATCAGTATTGCACATGCTGATAATACAGATGGTTTGGAATATCTTGTACATCTGTTAAGAGAGCGTGGATTTACAGGTGACTGCCTTGATGTTATGTATGAACCTGTAACAGGTTCACATGTTGGTCCTGGCGCTGTTGCATTATTCTTCTATGGAATTGATAAATCAAAGGCAGTGTGTTATAATACATCACAGGCGGAGAGCTTTAATGCTCGTCTCGTAAGTCAGATCGAAAATGTTGTAAAGAAAGTACATAAAACAGATATTACATCAAAGAATGTCAGTGACTCATTACAATAGTGATGTTTTCAACAAAAGATAGTAAACTAAAAAAGTTTAGAAGTGAAATTGTTGTTAGGATAAGTCGTAACAATGAAAACGAGACTAAGCCGGTCAATACTTCTGCAAAGGAAATTCAAAAGCCAGAAAGCAGGAGTGAAGACCGGTGTTTTAGTGTTGAAAAAAATAATAAAAAATCAGAAAATATCACCTTTGTTGCTTCGGTTGTGATTTTGTTTATTGTTGCAGTGTGGTTCTCCATATTCACAAAAGAAGGTGGCTATGCAGCACTAGGCTATGATATTTATGGACATCTTTTCAAAGCAGAACAGCTTTATGCTTCACTTTTAAATGGAAAGTTTTATCCTCTCTATACAACAGAATGGTATAACGGTCTTCAGCTTTTTCGTTATTGGCAGCCCTTGTCATATTATGTTCTGGCAGGGATTATGTTCATTACAGGCGGAGATGTTTATAATGCTATGTATGTTTTTACCGGCTGTTCCATATTTTTTGGTGGTCTGGCCTGGCTTATAATAGGAAAAGAAGAAAAAAGACCATCACTTGGTCTTACAATGTCTTTAGTATGGTTTTTCCTCCCGGATAACTATCGTGTTTTTTATGCAGAGGGAAATCTTCCAAGAATGATTATTGCTATATTAATTCCGTATTATGTTTTTCTTTTAAGAAAAGCAGTAGTATATGAGAAAAAATATGCGGCAATTTTAAATCCATTATTGGTTTTGGCTATTATCTTAACTGATGTTAAGGTTGCTTTGATTATTATTCTCTCAACTGCATTTTATCTTGCTTTATATTCATTTTTTAATAAGTCGTTTTATCAGCAGCTTAAGGTATTTTTAGTTACATTGACTGCAATACCTTTGTCGGGATTATATCTTATGCCTGCTGTTCTTGGTAAATATTCAGTTATAACAATGGCCTCTGAGTCTGCTAAGGTTGCAGGGAAAACAGTTACAAATCTGTTGTCTGCTTTTGATGCGGTTGGTCATTTTTCGGGTGATCCTGACAGCTTGGGTGTGTTTTATTTTGGTATCTCGATATTAATACTTGCTATTTTTGGTGTATTTCTTGCGAATAAAAAACAGCTTGCAGGTTATTGGCTTTGTATTATATTTCTTCTGTTTTCTTCAAAACCCGGAAATGCAATACTTTCTGTTTTACCTGTATCATCGCTTGTTAATCATCAGTACTTTGTGACCATTATTATGGGCTTTTTATTTCTTCAGTTCTTTGATTGGAGAAGTTTGAAAAGATCTTTTTGCGTTGTACTTATGCTGCTTGTCATAGCAGACAGTTTGGTTTCGATTATTCACATCGAAGAGTACTATTCAAACAAAAAGGACCGTATTGAAGAAGATATATCTTTTGCAAAGGAAATAGCTGGTTATAGAGTTGCATTAATGGATATGTCTACTTCTGACTCATATCCTTCTTATGAGATATGCCGGGATTCTGATATTTTATATTCTTTCGGATGGGCCTGGGAAGGTGCTGCAACAGCTGATAATCTTTCTACTGTCAATTATGCATTTGAAACCAAGAATTATTATTACATGTTTGACAGGCTGCTTGAGCTTGGTAATGATGTTGTTTTGGTCAATAAGCGTCTTTTTACAGGTGATGGGTTTGACAAAAAGCTACTTCTTGAAGCCGCAGATGCTGTAGGCTACGAAAAAGTAAGAGAAACCTATAATTATATTACTTTTAAACTTCCTGTAAATGAACCCTTCGGTATAGTATCAAAGTATGATGGTATTGCCATAGGAAGTTATGCGCAAGAGCTTTTATATATGTACCCTGCCTGCAAAAAAGGTGAAAGTGATTTTATTGATGACTATACCGTTGACATGCTTAAAGATTATAAATGTATTATGCTCTCAGGTATAAGTTATCATGACAAGGCAAAGGCTGAAAAGCTTGTCAGGAATTTGTCAGATTTGGGAGTGAGGGTCGTAATTGATATGTGCCATGTTCCTGAGGTACCTGAAAAACGTGTTATGGAATTCCTTGGAGTTTCTTCATCAATGGTATCCTTTTCTCAGAACTTCCCTATTATGTCAATGGGGGATGAATATCTGACCACAAAACCATTTGCCACTGAGGATGAGTGGATTACTTATTACATAAGTAATACACCAAAGACTATTGGTACTGCAGAATATGCAAATCATTCACTTTGTTTCCTTGGAAGTGATGAAAATGAGAATATTTATTTTATCGGCTTCAATCTCATATTCCATTCAAATGAGGCAGAGGATACTGATGTTCGCGAGATGATTGATGGAATAACTAATCTTAGCTTTGACGAATTGCCAACACGAGAAATTGTTCCTTTGAAATACAGTTTTGAAAACGATGAACTTACCTTTGAAGCACCAAAGGCTTATGTAAATACAACCTTTGCTTTCCAGGATAATTTTGTGTCTGATAAGATAAGAAATGATAATAATCTTTTAACCATTGAAGATGAAAAGGTAAGTATTAAGATTAAATATCCACACTTTACATTGGGACTTGGTGTGACTTTGTCAGGAATAGTTTTATACATTTTAGCAGGAGTTTATTTATATTTTGGCAGAAAACGAAGTATTATCACAACAGAAGACGGAGCTATTGAATAATACAGAGCTTGAAGAAAGTAAAAAAGGAGCAGGTCGCACCTGGTTTCTTGTTGCGCTTTATTTTATTGTTATTTTTGTTTCTGCTTCGGGAGTCGTTTTTACCATGTCGCATTTTATTAAGCTGCTTACTCCTTATAAAGTGGAACATTACAGGGAATATAAGGAAGAGCTTGGAAAAGTGTTTGCAGTAATATGCCCTAAAGTGGAAGATAAGCATTTTGGCTTTTTAAAAGAGGAAGATGTCCCTGATTTTTTCTATCTTGAAGAGCGTGAATTCAGAAACTTCCTTGTTTGCAATAATTATTCTGCTTTGGGGAATAGAATAGCATTGCAAAGCCCTGAATATATAATTCTTGGTGAACATGATTTAGATGACAGAGCATTGGATTCTTATCTTAAGGCTTCAGGTTATCAGACAATAGAAAAGACCTGGGATGATAAAAGAGTTTTTAAAAACAGTTTGGAAGAGGAAAAAGCTCCTTACTATATAGATAACCGCGACTGTATTATTTTTGGGGAAACAGCTAAAGAATTGTGTTATCAGTTTCCATACTGCATTTATGAAGCTGAAATTCCTTTTAAAGATTATCCGATAGAACTTCTTTTAGATAAAAAAGTAGTTATTTATCTTGAAGAAAAATATAAAAAGACTCACACCGTTGATGTTATTGAAGAAAAAATACTTGAACTTGAGAGAAATGGTGTCAGAGTGTTGATAGAACCGGCATATGAGGCAAGACTCCGACTTTTTGATGTCAGAATGCAGTATGTTAATTCAGAGACACCACTTACGGTATTTGCTACGGATTTGACACCATATCAGCTG
Organism: Lachnospiraceae bacterium; assembly: GCA_024403335.1. Classification (GTDB taxonomy): domain Bacteria; phylum Bacillota; class Clostridia; order Lachnospirales; family Lachnospiraceae; genus JAKSSA01. The sequence continues at coordinate 18,012 of JAKSSA010000006.1, read as the reverse complement.
CAGAGAATTATTATTTTGCAGTCGCAGAAAGAAAAAGTTGGCGGCTTTTATGGAACAAATATTAAAAACATGAAGTCAATGCTTGAAATGCAAAATGGTCTTGACGGAACGATTTATCCGATTATCGGAACCATGAATTTTGATGGAATTGATCTGACATTTATTGGTAATAAATTAAGTGAATATATTCTTCCTGTTTATGTACGAGATTTTGGTGCAAACGGAATGAATTATTCAAATGCAATTCAAAACAGCAGAAAAATTGTAACTTTGTTTGAAGATTTGATGACTTATTTTGAAATTAAGAAGGAAAGCTATTTTGTAAATCCACTTGATGCAAATAAGAAGTTGAATAATGAGAAAGATACACAGATTTATCGTGCTATACTTGACAAGAAATATGACAGACATTATTCTGCAACCGTTAATGGTGAAAAACTGAAAATCATTAATCAGGAGGGAATGTGTGCTGTACTTACAGATAACCCTAAGGCAGATATAAAAGTAGAGTGGGATTTTGTTTTATCTGACTATATTTATATGCTTATTGAGGTTATATGCTTTACTGTTTTTATAGCACTTATGATTGACAGAAAAAGATATTTAAGAAAGCTTGAAGAAAGCCAAATGTTATGGCGTACATATTTCGAGCAGTCAAGTGATTCAAGTAATGAAACAGAAGAGTAATTTAATGAAGATGAAAAGATTTATAGTGTTTTTGTTTTGTATATGCATGGCTTTATGCATTGTTGCCTGTGGAGAAAAAAAGGACGATCCCTTTGGTAATGATGCTTCGGATTTTCCTTTCGGTAACGATAAGGATGGCGGATTAAGGTATTACTATAAAACCGGTGACAAGTATTTACAGGTGAAAAATGATGGAAAATTTGAAAATATTTATGTTGCAGGTGTAAATATAGGTTCAGGAATTGCAAATTATTTTCCAGGAGAATTGGGAATAACCAAGGAACAGTATCTTAGATGGTTTGAAGAAATTTCTTCAATGAATGCAAACTGTATAAGAGTTTATACGATGATGATGCCATGCTTTTATGATGCATTACTTGAATATAACAAATCTGCTTCTTCAGAACAAAGATTATATCTTTTCCAGGGTTTATGGTATAACGAAGATATTCTTTTTTCTACTTATAATGCATGGGCTGTTTATGATTTGGCAGTGAAGGAGTCAAAAGAACTTGTTGATGTTTTACATGGCAAAGCAAATATCGCTGAAACAACCGGAAGGGCATACGGCAAATATTCTTCAGATATTTCTCCTTATGTAATTGGCTGGATGCTTGGAATAGACTGCGAGTGCGAGCTTATAGAGGCGACAGATGCATCCGTTCATGGAGAGAAAATCTATAATGGCAAGTATGTTTGCACAAAAGAGAAAGCTAACGGATATGAAGTTTTTATGGCATCTTTAGCTGATTCTTTAATTGCTTATGAAATAGAGAAATATAACATGACAAGGCCCTTAAGCTTTAATAACTGGCCGGTGACAGATATTCTTGAACACCCCAATGCACCTCATGAAGAAGAGGACGGCATGGGTATAACCATGGAGCATTTACGCGCAACCGAAGAATATCCTGCAGGATTGTTCGCTAATTATAATATTTATCCTTATTATCCTGAATATATTTATGCTGACACAAAATATGCAGAATATCGTAATGACGAGGGGGAACCTGATACCTACAAAGCATATCTTGAAGAACTGATAAGCCACTATTCAATGCCTTTAATTGTTGCAGAATATGGGGTTCCTGTTTCAAGAGGAAAAGCACATGAAAACAATGTGATGGGGATAAGCCAGGGAGATATAACAGAAAAGGAACAATCAAGAATTCTAACATTACTGTCCCAGGATATTTTTGAAGCAGGCTGTGCAGGTGGAATGGTTTTCGGATGGCAGGATGAATGGTCTAAGAAAACCTGGAATACTAAAGCATATTCAAATCCGGATCAGAGTGCTTACTGGCATGATGTACAGACAAGCGACCAGTTCTTTGGATTACTTGCGATAGAGTCTTCTGAGAGCGGAAAAAGAATAATTGATGGAAATAAAAATGACTGGGTAAAAAGTGACTGGACAAATAAGAAGAAACTTCTTACTCAGAATGGCCTCACGCTTGAAATAAGCAATGACAGTACATATCTGTATATTCTGGCTGAAGGTGAGAATATAAGAAACAGACATTACATAGCATTTGATATTACACCTTTGTCAGGTACTGTCAATGGTATGTTTGACGGAACAAAGCTTGCTGACGGAACTGACTTTGTTCTTATGCTTGATGGCGAAGATAATTCAAGACTTTTGGTTCAGGCATATTATGATCGCTATGCATATGAGTATTATGAGTTAGATCCAACTGTTTCTGCAATTGGTATGCGTAATCCGGAATCTTCCATATTCAATCCGATTAAAATGTTAATAACTAAAAAGTGCACTTTCCCAGAAACAGGTAAAAAGGTTGATTATTCGGGATATGAGACAGGCAAGCTTCTTTATGGAAACGGTGATTTGAATTCTCCTGATGGGAACTCACTTGCGGATTTTTGCTTCGGAGAGGATTTTGTTGAAATAAGAATTGCATACAGCTTATTAAACTTCAGAAATCCTTCTAAGAAGGAGGTCGAGGATGATTTCTGGGAACGAGGCTTCAGAAATGATTTTCATGTAAGTGAAATTGGTATTTCCGTAGCAGGTGAAGATACAAGCAGGGTGCCTTATATCTGGGAGAATTGGAATAATGCAGAATATTCTGAAAGATTAAGGAAAGCATATTATGTGCTCAAAGATAAATTTAAAATATACCGAGAAAGCATTAGCAAATAACAAAAATGTTTTAGAATAGTTCTTTTACGGAATGTATTTATTAAAGAATTGCATTTGTTAAGTGACAGTATTTATTGAAAAATAGCATTTGCTAAAGGACAGTATTTATTAAAGAATTGTAATTAATGAATTGCACTTATAAGAAGAGAAGATTTTTGATTTCTCTTCTTTTTTATTTGCTGAAAATGATAAAATATTCAAGAAATAGTGAATATGTATAAAAAATAATGAATATTTTATAAAAATTAGTGAAAAATTATACATATTTTCAGTTGACATTTCGGGAAATGGGTAGTAGAATAATGACAACTTAAATATTTATTCGATTAAAATAAATAATATACATAACTTGGAGGTTGATATGGACAAGAAAAACATTAAGAAGGTAGTACTCGCATACTCAGGCGGATTGGATACTTCAATCATTATTCCCTGGTTAAAGGAAAATTACAATAACTGCGAAGTTATTGCAGTATCAGGTAATGTTGGACAGGCAGATGAGCTTGAAGGTTTGGAAGAAAAGGCTTTAAAGACAGGCGCATCAAAGCTTTATGTTGAAGATTTGACAGATGAATTTGTTGATGAATATGTTATTCCTACTGTAAAAGCAGGTGCTAAGTATGAAGAGTATATGCTCGGTACAAGCTTTGCACGTCCTATTATTGCAAAGAGAATTTGTGAAATCGCTGCAGCTGAAGGCGCAGATGCTATCTGCCATGGATGTACAGGTAAGGGTAACGATCAGGTTCGTTTCGAACTTGCAATTAAGACCTTCCTTCCTAACATGCCTATCATTGCTCCCTGGCGTGAATGGGATATTAAGAGCCGCGAGGAAGAAATTGATTATGCAGAAGCTCATAATATTCCTTTGAAGATTAATCGTGAAACAAACTACAGCAAGGATAAGAACCTCTGGCATCTTTCACATGAAGGCCTTGATTTGGAGGATGCAGGAAATGAACCTATGTATGATAAGGAAGGCTTCCTTGAAATGGGCGTATCACCTGTTATGGCACCTGACACACCTACCTATATCACACTTGACTTTGTAGAAGGTACTCCTGTTGCATTAAATGACAAGAAGATGACTTGCAAGGAAATCATTCTTGCACTTAACGAAGTAGGCGGTGCAAATGGTATTGGTCTTCTTGATATCGTAGAGAACAGACTTGTTGGTATCAAGTGTCGTGGCGTTTATGAAACACCGGGCGGAGCAATTCTTTACTTTGCACACAATTATCTTGAAACAATCTGTCTTGATAAGTACACTGCACACAAGAAGCAGGAACTTGCAATTACCTTCGCTGATTTAGTTTACAACGGACAGTGGTATACACCTTTGCGTGAAGCGTTGTCAGCCTTCGTTGATAAGACTCAGGAAAGAGTAACAGGTAAGGTTAAGATTAAACTTTACAAGGGCAACATGATTAAGGCAGGTGTTTGGAGCAAGCATTCACTTTACAACGAAGAAATCGCTACCTTTGGTGAAGATCATGTTTATAACCAGGCAGATGCTACAGGCTTCATTAATCTTTTTGGTTTGCCTAACAAGGTTCAGGCACAGGTTGATGCACTTAACAAATAATTAAAACAACAAAACTTTTTTACTAAAACCGGCATATGTGTTAATATATACACTGAGTGATGATGCGGTATTTCCTGTATATTTAAAAATTTACAGGAAGCATTGTTGCTCGGTGTATGTTCAAATTACTGAGTATTCTAAGGAGAAAAGGATTATATGGCAAAAATGTGGGCCGGAAGAACAACCGGTGAAGTCAGTCAGGTAGCAGATGATTTTAATTCATCACTTCATTTTGATAAGGTGATGTATAAGCAGGATATTAAGGGCTCAATGGTACATGCCAAAATGCTTGCTTTACAGGGTATTATCAAAATGGAAGAAGCAGATATGATAATTGAAGCTTTGGAGGGTATTTTAAAGGATATTACTGAAGGAAAAATCGAAGTTACAGACGGCGAAGATATTCATATGTTTGTTGAAGCGGTATTGACTGAAAGAATTGGTGATACAGGAAAGAAGCTTCATACTGCAAGAAGTCGAAATGACCAGGTTGCTCTTGATTTAAGACTTTATCTCAATGATGAAATAGAGGAAATAAGTAATTTACTTCTTGAATTACTCAAGGTTATAGCAAGACAGGCAGAGGATAATATTTATACAATCGTGCCAGGCTATACTCATTTGCAGAGAGCACAGCCTATAAGCTTTGCCCATCATTTACTTTGTTATGCCCAGATGTTTAAAAGAGACTTATCAAGACTTGAAGATGCTAAGAAGAGAATGATGAGTAACAGCCCTTTGGGAAGCTGTGCACTTGCCGGAACTACTTTTGATATTGACAGAGATTATACTGCTAAACAGCTTGGATTTGATGCTCCTTGTGCTAACAGCTTAGATGGAGTATCAGACAGAGACTATTGTGTTGAGCTGCTTTCATGTTTTTCAATAATAATGATGCATCTTTCCAGATTTTCAGAAGAAATTATACTTTGGTCAAGCTGGGAATTTAAGTTTATTGAGCTTTCTGATGCTTTTACAACAGGCTCAAGTATTATGCCTCAGAAGAAAAATTCTGATATGGCAGAGCTTGTTAGAGGTAAAACAGGCAGAGTATATGGCGATTTGATGGGAACTTTAACAATGCTTAAGGGAATTCCTCTTGCTTATAATAAGGATATGCAGGAAGATAAGGAAAGCATATTCGATGCTTTGGAAACTGTAAAAATGTGCCTTAAGGTTTTCGTTCCGATGATGGATTCAATGAAGGTATTGAAAGAAAATATGCTCAATGCAGCAAAGAAGGGCTTTATCAATGCGACAGATTTGGCAGATTATCTTACCAAGAAGGGAATGCCTTTCAGAAGCGCATATAAGCTTACAGGCAAAATTGTCGGAGAATGTGTTAAAACAGGAAAAAGCCTTGATGAACTTACAATAGATGAATATAAAAGCATTGCTAAGGATGTTGAGGACAATGATTACAGTGCATTGTTTGAGGAAGACTTATACAATGAAATTGACTTGAAGAACTGTGTTGAGAAGAGATTGTCAGCAGGTGGCACAGGCTTTGCTTCAGTAAAAAAGCAGCTTGTTGATATTTATTTGAATTAAAAGATGGCGGTGATATTTTGAAGAAGGTTTTTATTGACGGCAGTGCCGGCACAACAGGCTTAAAAATATATGACAGACTTTCAGGAAGAAATGATATTGAACTGATAGTTTTAAAAGACGAGGACAGAAAAGATCCTGCAAAGAGAAAAGAGGCCATTAATGCAAGTGATGTAACCTTTCTTTGTCTGCCTGATGACGCTTCAAGAGAATCTGTATCATTTGTGGAAAATGATAAAACAGTTATCCTTGATACTTCAACAGCTCACAGAACAGAAGAAGGATGGCTTTACGGCTTCCCTGAAGTATATGATGATTTTGAGGAAAAATTAAAAACAAGTAAGAGAATTGCAGTGCCAGGCTGTCATGCAAGTGGTTTTGTAGCCTTGATTAAACCATTAATAGACTGTGGTATTTTAAAGAAAGATGCCAAGCTTGTATGTACCTCTGTTACCGGATATTCAGGCGGCGGTAAAAAGATGATTGCCCAATATGAAGATGAAGCAAGAAGCTTTGACAATGGCGCAACAAAGTTTGCTCCCAATGATGATTATGATATGTTTTGTTATCCGAGACAGTACGGATTAACTCAGAGTCATAAGCACTTGAAAGAAATGGTGAAGATATCAGGCGTTGAGATTACACCGGCGTTTTCACCGATAGTAGCAGACTTTTACAGCGGTATGTGTGTTACCATTCCTGTATTTGCTTCTGATTTAGCTTTAGGATACGGAATTGAAGATGTAAAGAACTGTTATAAAAATAAATATAACGGAGAAATAGTATTTTATAAGGAAGCTTCTGATGAAAGCGGCTTTATTTCAGCCGGAGCTTATGAGAAAAAAGATTGTATGGAAATCTCAGTATTTGGAAATGAGGAGAGAATTCTTTTGTCAGCCCGTTATGACAATCTTGGAAAGGGTGCAAGCGGTGCAGCAATAGAATGTCTGAATTATGTTCTTGGGGTTGATAAAACGATGGGCTTAAAGGTTAAATGATAAAAGATGGGCTTGAAGGTTAAATGATAAAATGATGGGCTTGAAGGCTAAATAAAGAGATTTTATAAGTCTATTAATTGAAAAATTACAGAGGTGACAAACTATGGAATTTAAGATAATTGAAGGCGGTGTATGTGCTGCAAAGGGCTTTAAAGCTAATGGTATCCATTGCGGAATAAGAAAGAACAAAACCAAGAAGGATTTGTCTTTGATATATAGTGAAGTACCTGCTTGTACAGCAGCAGTTTATACCACTAATCTTGTTAAAGGAGCACCCTTAACCGTAACAAAAAATCATATTGCAAATGGTTATGCACAGGCCGTTATTTGTAACTCAGGCAATGCCAATACCTGTAATGCAAACGGCATTCAGATTGCTGAAGAAACTTGTGAATTGTTAGCTTCAGAACTTGGATTGAAAGCAGAGGATATAGTAGTTGCTTCTACAGGTGTAATTGGACAGCAAATGGATATTACTCCTTTTAAGAACGGAATTCCTGAACTTGTAAAGGGACTTAGTACTGAGGGAAATCAAGCAGCAGTAGAAGGAATTATGACTACTGATACAAAGCCAAAAAGCATATCCTTATCTTTTGAAATTGATGGCAAGGAATGTAAAATAGGTGGTATTGCAAAGGGCTCAGGCATGATACATCCTAACATGGCAACAATGCTTGTTTTCATTACTACTGACTGTGCTATCAGCTCAAAAATGCTTCAGAAGGCACTTTCAACAGATGTTAAATCTTCTTTTAACATGCTTTCTGTTGACGGTGACACTTCAACTAATGACTGTGTTACTGTAATGGCTAATGGTCTTGCAGGAAATCAAGTAATATGTGAGGAAGGAAAGAATTTCGACATATTCATGAAGGCCTTAAATACTATTACAGTTTCTCTTTGTAAAATGATTGCAGGAGACGGTGAAGGCGCTACTAAGCTTCTTGAATGTAAAGTAAGCAATGCTAAAACTTTGGAAATAGCAAAGACTGTTGCAAAGTCAGTTATCTGTTCTTCACTTACAAAAGCTGCGATGTTTGGTGCAGATGCTAACTGGGGAAGAGTTCTTTGTGCAATCGGATATTCTAAAGCAATGGTTGATGTAAATAAGATTGATGTTAAGTTTGTATCACCTAAGGGCGAAATTTTAGTTTGTAAAAATGGTGCCGGGGTAGATTTCTCTGAAGAAAAGGCCAAAGAAATATTGCTTGAAACAGAAATAACAATCGATGTTGACTTGAAGGATGGCGAATTTGCTTCAAAGGCATGGGGTTGTGATTTGACTTATGATTATGTAAAGATTAATGGTGATTACAGAACCTGATTTTTATAAAATGATAAAGAGATTTTTGTAAAATGAAAAAATGTGATAAATCCCTTTGGTTTATCGGAAAGGCTTAATTATGGATATCTCAAATGCTGATAGAGCAAGTGTGTTAGTTCATGCTCTGCCATATATTAAAAAGTACGTTGATAAAATAGTAGTTATTAAATATGGCGGAAATGCCATGATAGATGAGAACTTAAAAAGCGATGTAATGAAGGATATTGTTCTTTTGTCCTTAATCGGTGTAAAAATTGTTCTTGTACATGGTGGCGGCCCTGAGATTAACGATATGCTTTCAAAGATTGGAAAGCAGTCAGAATTCAGAAACGGACTCAGAGTTACTGATAAGGAAACCGTTGATGTTGTTCAGATGGTACTTGCAGGAAAGGTTAATAAAAGCCTTGTAAACTTATTGGGAGTTAAAGGCGGAAAAGCAATTGGTCTTTCAGGTATTGACGGACAGATGCTTAAGGCAAGAATTAAGAATGAAGAATTAGGATATGTTGGTGAGATTACCGATGTAAATGCAGCTCCAATTCTTGATGTTTTGGAAAAGGGATATATTCCTGTAATTTCAACAGTAGCCTGTGATTCGGAGGGAAATGTTTATAATATTAATGCTGATACCGCTGCTGCAAAGATAGCAGGAGAGCTTAAGGCTGAAAGTTTAATTTCAATGACTGATATTGCCGGAATAATGAAGGATAGGGAAGACCCTGATTCTTTGATAAGAGTAATCAGTTTAGCAGATGCCGACTCACTTGTGGCAGATGGTGTTATTTCAGGTGGAATGATTCCTAAAACTGAGTGCTGCGTTAATGCAATTAAGTGGGGCGTTAAAAAGGTATTTATTATCGATGGAAGAATTCCACATTCTATTATTATAGAAATGCTTACCGATGAAGGTATCGGTACGATGTTTATTGCATAACAGATTTGCTTATAACAAAGATTTGGAAAGGAAAAGCAAAATTGGTTATAAAAGATAGCCTTCTTTGCGTAAGAAAGTGATGAATAGTCTTTCAGTTAAGGAAAAAGATTCGGCATATGTGGCCCATACTTATGGTCGTTTTAATCTTGAGATTACAAGTGGAAAAGGCTCATTATGCTATGACGAAAATGGAAAAGAATATATTGATTTAGGTACCGGTATTGCAGTAAATACCTTTGGCTTTTGCGATGAGCAGTGGGTTAAGGCTGTTACGAAGCAGGCATCAGCTTTTCAGCATACTTCAAACCTTTATTATCATAAGCCTGGTGCAGATTTAGCAGAGATGCTTTGCGAAAAAACGGGTATGAAAAAAGTTTTCTTTTCAAATTCCGGAGCAGAAGCTAATGAGTGTGCTATAAAGGTAGCAAGAAAGTATGGTGAACTGAATAAAGGCGAAGGTTGTACAAAAATTCTTACCCTTAGAAACAGCTTCCATGGAAGAACTCTCACAACTTTGGCAGCTACAGGGCAGGACACTTTTCATAAGGACTTTCTCCCTTTGACTGAGGGCTTTGATTATGTTGAGGCCGGAAATATCGAAGAACTTAATGAAAAGGCTTCACAAAAGGATGTATGCGCCATTATGTTTGAGGTAGTTCAGGGCGAGGGCGGTGTTTTACCGTTAAGCTGGGAATTCGTTAAAGAAATTGAAAAGGTTTCAAAAAAATATGACCTTTTGATGATTTGTGACGAGGTTCAGATAGGTAATGGCAGAAGTGGTAAGCTTTATGGATATATGAATTTTGATATCACTCCTGATGTGGTTTCAACTGCAAAAGGTCTGGCAGGTGGTTTGCCTTTGGGAGCTACTTTACTTGGAGAAAAGGTTGAAAATATATTTAATCCTGGTATGCATGGTTCAACCTTTGGTGCAAATCCTGTTGCGGCGGCAGGTGCTTTGAGTATTTTGTCAAGGCTTGATGATACATTGTTAGAAGATGTAAAGAAAAAATCAGACTATATTGTTAAGGAACTTAATGGTGCAGAAGGAATTAAGAGTGTTTCTGGAATGGGACTCATGCTTGGAATTGAGACAGAAAAGCCTGCCAAAGAGGTTGTGAATGCATTGCTTGAAAAGGGCGTAATAGTATTAACAGCGAAAACAAAGGTGAGATTATTACCTGCACTTAATATACCGTTTGAATTGCTTGAAAAAGCTGTAGCATTAATTAAGGAGTGTGTAAAATGAATTTAAAAAATCGAGATTTCTTAAAATTATTAGACTTTTCAAAGGAAGAGATTGGATATTTAATTGATTTGGCTGCTGATTTGAAGGCAAAGAAGAAAGCAGGCATTCCACACAGAATTCATGAGGGAAAGAATATTGCCTTAATTTTTGAAAAGACAAGTACAAGAACACGCTGCGCTTTTGAAGTTGCAGCCAGAGATCTTGGAATGGGTGCTACATATCTTGATTCCTCAGGAAGTCAGATTGGCAAGAAGGAAAGCATGGCAGATACTGCAAGAGTACTTGCAACAATGTTTGATGGAATTGAGTACAGAGGTTATGAGCAGGAAAGAGTTGAAGCTTTGGCTAAATATTCCAAGGTGCCTGTCTGGAACGGACTTACAAATGAATTCCATCCCACACAGATTCTGGCAGATTTTCTTACCATGAAGGAACATTTTGGTAAGCTGGAAGGATTAAACTTTGTATATATGGGTGACAGCAGATATAACATGTGCAATTCTTTAATGGTTGGATGTGCGAAGATGGGTATTAATTTTACTGCATGTGCTCCTAAAAAGTATTTTCCCAATCAGGAATTAATTGCCCAGTGCCAGGAAATTGCAAAGGAAAGTGGATGTACTCTTTCTTTCGAAGAAGATGTGATGAAAGCCACAAAAAATGCTGATGTGGTTTATACAGATATCTGGGTATCAATGGGTGAACCTTTTGAGGTTTGGAAGGAACGAATTACAGATCTTTTACCTTATCAGGTTAACGAGAAGGTAATGGAAAATGCTGGAAAGAGTGCTGTTTTCATGCACTGCCTTCCTTCTTACCATGATCTTAATACTGAAATTGGTAAGCTTATTGGAGAAAAGTTTAATATAATGAACGGGCTTGAGGTTACTGATGGTGTTTTTGAAGGACCACAGTCAATAGTTTTTGAAGAAGCTGAAAACAGAATGCACACAATTAAGGCTGTTATGGCTGCAACCTTGTAAAAAAGTCTGAGAAATAAAATTAATGATTTGTAAAAGAATAATGGTGTTTTGCTAAACTGAATGGTAATTGAAGGACATAAAAGATATTAAAAAACAAAAACTTGGAAACATGAATCTGAAACAAGAATTTGGAAACATGAATAAGATAACTTAAATTTGAAAAATTACAATTGGATCAATGAAAAATTTTTCAAAAAAATAAAAAAAGTTGTTGACAAGATAAATGTGTTTTGATATACTTCATATCGCTTGATTGAGAGAAGCAAAACTTGCACGAGTGGCTCAGCGGTGGAGCGTCGCCTTGCCAAGGCGAAGGTCGCGGGTTCGATCCCCGTCTCGTGCTTTTTTTATTGTTATTTTTCTGGAGAGGCATTTAAGGCAACTTTTAAAGGTTGCCTTTTTTGTGCGAATAGTAATAAAGCTTTAATAAAATCTGATAAATAGTCCATAAGTCATAAAATATACGAAATTTTATCTATCATTTAATTTATTTATTTGGTATAATTTTTTTGTCTTTGTAGTATTGCAAAAGCAGTTTTACAATATGGCGAAAGTAAGAAAAGGAGAATTTTATGAGTCATTTTTCATCATTTTTGTATTTGCCGGTTAAACCTTTAGGAAAGAATAATACTCCTATAACAGGTTGCAAGGAACACATTGAGCTTTCTTTGGAAGCGGCCTGTGAGGGTATGGTTTTATTGAAGAACGATAAGGTATTGCCGTTTGAGAAGGGAACAAAGCTGTCTGTCTTTGGCAAAGCACAGTTTGACTATGTAACAGGTGGTGGCGGAAGCGGTGCCGTTAATACAGCATATGTTCGTAATATTTATGATGGTTTTAAATTGCTTGAAAAAGAAGGTAATGTTTCAGTATATGAACCTGTAAGTGCATTTTTTAAGGGTGTTATAGAAAAGTCAAAGGAAAAGCAGGAATCACTTTACGGCGGCGCTGTTCATGTAGCTGAAGAAGGCTTACTGACAGATAAATTGGTTAAAACTGCTTCAAAAGAAAGTGATGCAGCATTAATTTGTTTTGCAAGATATTCCTGGGAAGGTGGCGACAAGCAGTCTGTTAAGGGAGACTATTATCTTTCTGAAGAAGAAGAAAAGATGGTTTCACTGGTAACAAAGTATTTCAAAAAGGTTGTTGTTTCTTTAAATGTAGGTTGTGTAATTGACACAGAATGGTTTGCCCATAACAGGAAAATTCAGGGTGCATTGCTTTCATTACAGGGAGGTATGGAAGGCGGTTTGGCAATTGCAAAGACTTTATGCGGCCTTGTAAATCCTTCAGGTAAGCTTGTAGACACTTTAGCTAAATCTTATGATGATTATCCTTCAGCTAAGAACTTCCTTGAGTCAGAGAAGTTTGTAAATTATGAGGAAGATATTTTTGTAGGCTACAGATATTTTGAAAGTTTTAAAGAAGTTAAAAACAGAGTAAATTATCCTTTTGGTTATGGTCTTTCTTATACAACCTTCCAGATTAGTGAAGTTGATACAAAGAAAACAGAGGATGGTAAGATTGTATCTTATGTTTCAGTAAAGAATACAGGTAATGTTGCAGGTAAGGAAGTTGTTGAACTTTATGTTGAAAAACCGCAGGGCATGCTGCCTAATCCTTCAAGAATTTTGGTGGCTTTTGCAAAGACAAAGCTTCTTATGCCGGGTGAAGAAACCGTTTTACTTCTTGAGGGTTCATTAAGAGATTTAGCTTCCTTTGATGATTTGGGAAAGCTTAAGAAATCAGCCCTTGTTATTGAAAAAGGAAATTATGTATTCCACATAGGTAACTCAGTGCGCAATACAAAGAAGTCCAAGTTTGTGCTTAAAGTTTCGGAAGACGAAGTATATGAGCAGTTACATTCATATTTGAAGCCTCATCATCTTAAGAAGCGAATGGTAGGTTTTGATAAGTATGAAGAACTTGAAACCGATAATTATGAAGTTTTGGAAGGCGATACCATTTATCATGGCTGGACCTGTCCTGTACATGGAGTATTGACACTTAATAACGATAAGGTAAAGAACAATGCTTTCGGCACGATAGAGGCTCAGAAAAATGTGGATGGTATTCCGAACTTTATTAAAGTAGCTGAAGGCAAGCAGACCGTTGATGAATTTATGGATGAACTTCCGGTTGAGGAATTGATTGAAATGCTTGGTGGTCAGCCTAACAGCGGTGTTTCCAATACATTTTGTTTTGGTAACTTTATCGAGCACAGAATTCCGAATGTGCCTACCGCGGATGGTCCTCAGGGCTTAAGACTTAATGAAGACACAGGTATCCCTACTACTGCATGGCCTACTGCAACAAGCCTTGCTACAACCTGGAATACTGAAATTTGTTATAAAGTTGCAAAAGCAGGTGGCATGGAGGTTAAGGAAAACCACATTGGTATCTGGCTTACACCGGCTATGAACATTCATCGCAATCCTTTGTGCGGAAGAAACTTTGAATATTATTCAGAGGATCCAGTGGTTGCAGGTAAGATAGCTTCTGCTGTAATTCAGGGTATGCAAAGCGTTAAGGTTGCTGCATCAATGAAGCATTTTGCTTTTAATGACAAGGAATGGGACAGAATGGTAAGTGATTCCAGAGTTTCCGAAAGAGCTGCGCGTGAGGTTTATTTAAGAGGTTTTGAAATTGCTGTAAAGGAAGGAAAGCCTTTTACCGTAATGTCTTCTTATAACAGAGTAAACGGTTGTTATACTTCACAGAATAAAGATTTATTAACAGGTATCCTTCGAGAAGAATGGGGATTTGACGGTGTTGTTACAACCGACTGGATGAATAGAGCAGGACAGGTTAAGGAACTTTTGGCAGGCAATGATATCAAGATGCCTATAGGTGAGCCATTTGTTTTGCTTGAAGCATACAATAAGGGCGAGATTACCTTAGAAGATATAAAGAGATCAGTTAAGAGAATACTTGAATTGTTCTTGAAAATTGACGATTAATTAAAATGTAATAATGGCGCATGTGTTTTGGCACATGCGTTAGTTGTAAAGAGGTAGAAACATGAGAAAAGCATTGTTGTTAGTTTTGATGGCATTGATGATAGGCATGTTATCAGGCTGTACAATAGTTACAGACAGACTTGGGCCAACACCTGGAAGCAGTGAAGAGGTTAATGTCAATAAAAAAGATGACGCGATAACACAAGGTAATAATTCCAATCAGTCTGCTAATCAGACAAATGGCGAAAAGAACGATAATAATTCAGGAACAGTTGTGAATAATACAGGTAGCAGTGATAAGAAGGAAGAAACAAAAAAGGAAGACCAGCCAACAGTTGTTTTTTCATTACAGCCCGGTATCTATACAAAGAATCAGTATCTTGAGCTCATGTTACCTGAAGGCGTGACAGATGCCAAGATATATTATACGGTAAATGGTAAGGAACCGGATGCAACCTCAAAGGAATACAAATCTAAAATTAAGCTTGAGGCACAGTCAGGTAATTATCCCAAAGCAACAGTTGTTCATGCCAAATATATTACTTCAACAGGTGAAGAGTCAAAAACCGTTTCAGGAACATATATTGTAAGAGCAGATGCAAACAGACTGTTTACAACCTATGTTTTCTCAATTTCAGGCGATCCGGTACAGCTTACTTTAGCACCTAACGGTATCTTCTCAGGTACAAATTATGAAGTTCATGGAAGAGAAAGCGAAAGACCTGTATATGTAGAAGCTTTTGATAAGGAAGGTGAACAGATTATTTCACAATCAGCAGGACTTCGTATCTATGGCGCATATTCAAGAAGAAATTATTTGAAGAGTGTCAAGATTTATGCAAGAGAAGAATATGATGCTGCAAATAAGAATTTTAAATACAACTTCTTTGATACACCGGCTCTTGACGGAAGCGATAAGCTTATAAGTAAATATAAAAGACTTGTACTTAGAAATTCAGGTAATGATTATCAGTTTGCATGGATAAGAGATGAATTAAATCAGACCCTTGCTAAACAGGCCGGTTTTGACGATTATGAAGCTGTTGCACCTGCTGTATTTTATTTAAATGGTTCCTATAAGGGACTTTACTGGTTACATGAGGTATTTTCAGATCATTACTTCATGAATAAGTATGGCAGCAAGGGAAAGAATGGCGAATTTGTTATTCTTGAGGGCGGTGATACCTTTAAGAATGCTGATGCAGATGGTGAGGCAGAAGATATTCGTTTAGATTATGTTGAGAAATATGATTATTTTAAGACACTTGATTATACTAAGGATTCTAATTATAAGAAAGTAAACGAATGGATGGATGTTGAGAATTACTTGAGATATATGGCTATCAACATCTATGTATGTAACAAGGACTGGCCTCATAATAATTACAAATGCTACAGATATGTAACTGATAATAAGTCAGAGTACGAAGCAGGAACTGTATTTGATGGACGCTGGAGATATCTTATCCATGATATGGATTATTCAATGGGTCTTTATGACCAAAGTGATGATATGGCAAACTATGATACTCTTGGAACAATCCTGTCTGAAAAGCAGTATGGAGAGAATGACAGATATTCACCACTTTTGAATGCATTGTTAAAGAGAAAGGAATGCGTTGAGTATTTTGTTAATTTCACCTGCACACTTACCAATGGCGCATATTCTCCTGAAAATGTTAAAAAGACATTGGAAGAAATGAATAAGGAAAGAATGACAGAAATTGAGTATTTCTATGAATACCTTGCTGAGATTCGTGACAAGAAGCTTGGAGATATCTGGGTATGGAGAGGCAATTTTGAAGATTTCACTTCAAGAATTGTTACTTTTGCAAATTCAAGACCTAACAATTCTTATAATTTTATGAAGAATGCCTTTAAGCTTGGACACAAGATGACCTTTAAATTCACTATGCCCATAGACATAAAGGTTGATATTAACGGACTTGAAGTTACAAATGGAAAAAGCTGTATGTACTATGAAGATTTCAGTCATACAATTCGTCTTACAGAGGGCGCTGACAAGGTTACCTTCAAGATTAACGGAAGAGTTGTCACCGGTAATGAAGTAGTGGTAACTAAGGCTGATATGGATTCAAATTATAAGATTAATATAATTATAGAAAAATAAATCCATTCTTTAATATCTAAATATCATTTATTATATTTCCTGCCAGGATATTATCCCGGCAGGAGATATTTATATTATCAAAGCTTTTTTATTATTAAAGACTTTTTTATGCAGGAGTATATATGGAAAGATTGTTTAATTCGGGCTGGCAGTTTGTAAAAAAAGCCATTGGAACGAAAATGGAAAATCATATAAATGAAACAGGCTGGCAGGATATTGATTTGCCACACGATTATCTGATTTATCAGGTAAATGATTTGTATGAAACAAGTATAGGCTGGTACAGAAAAAAATTCTTTCTTGATAAAGAAAAGTATGATCTTTCCACACAGCAGATAGCCATTAGATTTGATGGTGTTTATATGAATTCGACTTTTTATGTAAATAATAAGAAAGTCGGTGAGTGGAAATATGGCTATACTGCATTTGAATATGATATTACAAATTTCTTAAATTATGGTGACAATGAGCTTTTTATGGAGGTTGTTTATGAATGCCCTAACACCAGATGGTATTCAGGTGCAGGTATTTACCGCGATGTGACATTAATTACAAGACCTCATTTACATTTTTCATCAGAGGGTATTTATGTATCAACTGTTGAAAAGGATGACGATTTTATTTTGTCAATTAATGTTGAAATCGAAAAAAGCCTTAAGAAAATGGCATATTCACCTTGTGGTCTTGGTATTGATGTTTTACTTAAGGATACAGATGGTAATATAGTAATAAATGAGCAGTATGATTTATCAGAGTTCGATTTTGAAATGGAGGGTGCAAATTCCTGGGCAAATGAGAATGAAACGGAAAATGAAATTGTTTATTCAGGCAGCAGGGATTTCTTTGTGGCATCTCCTAAAAGATGGGATATTTATAAGCCAAATCTTTATGAGTTAAAGGTTTCATTAGTTAATTTGAAAACAGGTGAACATTTTGATGAAAAGATTATAAAGACAGGTTTTAAATCTGTTGGCTTTGATACTGATTTGGGACTTATTATTAACGGACATAAAGTAAAGGTTCATGGAAGCTGCGAACACCATGATCTTGGTTGTTTAGGAAGTGCATTTAACAAAGAAGCCATGCGCATAAGAATGCTTCATTTGCAGGATATGGGTGTTAATGCGATTCGTACGGCTCACAATCCTGCAGCAAGACATTTGCTTGACTTAGCAGATGAACTTGGCATGCTTGTAATGGATGAAATACTTGATATGTGGGAAAAACCCAAAACGGAATATGACTATGCCCGTTTCTTTAATACCTGGATTAAAAAAGATATAAAAAGCTGGATAAGAAGAGACAGAAATCATCCTTCGGTATTTATGTGGTCGATAGGAAATGAAATTTATGATACACATGCAAGCTATGAGAGAGGTGTTGAAATCATCCGTATGTTCAAAGAGGAAATATCAAAGTATGATCCTTTTGAAAATGCGCATATAACCA
>JAKSSA010000059.1 GCA_024403335.1 Lachnospiraceae bacterium | reverse complement strand
TATCGGAGATCGTCATAAAGGAATAATTGGATTCTGGGAAAATCTTGCTTCGATGGGACCTGCCTGGGGTATGATTGGTACTCTTATCGGTTTGGTAAACATGCTTAAATCAATGGGTAGTGATATTAACTCTGTAGGTCCTAACATGGCTGTCGCGTTGATTACTACATTCTATGGTTCTTTGCTTGCTAACTGGATATGTACCCCTGTAAGTACAAAACTTAAATCAAACGATGCTGTCGAAATAATGATGAAAAATATTGTAGTGGAAGGTTTGCTTTCAATACAAGCCGGAGAGAATCCTCGTATCATTGAAGAAAAACTTAAGTCCTTCTTATCACCTTCTGAGCGTGAAGTAGTAGGACAAACTGAAGGCGGTGAAAACGCAAATGGCTAAAAAGAAACCTGAAGAGCCCCCTAAGGGGTCGCCCGCATGGATGTCTACATTTAGTGATTTGATGAATCTTCTTCTTTGCTTCTTCGTATTGTTGTTTGCGATGTCAAATGTTGATGAAAGCAAGTTTAATGCAATTTCTGAATCGATGGCACTTTCTTTCTCTTTATTCAGTAAAGGAAGTAAGGCATATGGTGATGGTACACTTGTTTCAAATGGTGCATCACAGCTTAATCAGCTTGATGAGTATTACCAGTCTATGGGTGAGACAAACACATCTAAAGAAGATGAGGAAATTTACGAAGATGGAAATCAGAACGGTAAGGATGATATGACCGGAAGTGAAGATAAACCAAATCCTTCTGAAGGTAGTACAAATAATACGGTAGGCGATAATAATGAAGAAAAGGGAGATGATGGAGATAAAACAGCTCCTAATGACTCTCAGCAAACACCTGGTGAAACGGATGATAATTCTGACAACAATAATCAAAGTTCAGGAAATCAGAATCAGGATAACCAAGGTGGAAAGGAAGAACAAAACAATCAGGGTGATTCTTCCTCAGATAAGGATAATAATGCCAATGTGGATGACGATGGTGATAAGGCAATAGCCGATGAGAATGACAAAGGCAAGGATGACAAGAACTTATCAAATTGGCAGGAACAAATGTATGCTGCAAATAAAGAGCAGACTATGAATATGTATTCTGAAGTGGCAGGTTTACTCGATAAATATCAATTAGCAGATAGTATTTCACTTTCTGTTGATACAAGTCAGTATCAGTATATTTTACTTGAGGTTAAAGGCGCAGTTTTATTTGAATCAGGTAATGATAAGATAAAAAATGGTGCTGAAGCTATTATCAGAAAGATTGGTGACATTCTTAAAATTTATGGAAGCTATAATGTTGAAGTAATTGGACATACTGATTCGGTACCTATTAATACAACAAGATTTCCAAATAATAATTATCTTTCAACAGCAAGAGCTATTTCTGTAGCGCAGTTTTTGATAGATGATTGTGCTATTTCCTCTGACAGAATAACTTTTTCAGGAAGAGGTGAATATGAACCTATCGCGCCTAATAATACAAAAGAAGGACGCGAAAGAAACAGAAGAGTTGAGTTTAAGCTTTATAATGCTTTAAATTCAAAATAATGGAGGATACATGAAAAAGAATTTACTTTCTATATTTATTCTTGCAGCAGTTATAGCAAACATGATTCTTTCAGCAGTTATGTTATTTTCAATTGTTCCTGTGCTTAACAGAACGAATGATTTTATTTTAAAAATTTGCTCTGTTCTTGATTTGGAAATTGAATCTCCTAACGCTAACGATTTTGCTACAGTTGGTGTTGCGGACAGAGATACTTTCACATTTGCTGATTCAATTCCTATTAATCTTAAAAAAGCTGAAGGTGAGAAGCAGAGTATATATGCTGTTACCACAATTACCATTACTCTTAACAAAAAGTCTGCTGATTATGCAACAATTCAGCCTTTGATTTCTTCAAATGAAGAAATAATTAAAAACTATGTAATGAACGAAGTTAGCCAGTACACAAAGGATGAGTTAAATGATATTCAGACAAAGTCGTATATTAAAGAGATTATTGTTTCAAAGCTTCGTGATTATTTTGGATCAGATTGTATTTATGATATTACTCTTAACTACTTGTTCAGTTAATTTAAGGATATACAACTTATTGGGGTAAAGGTAAAAAACTTTACAAATAACTCAACATTTGGTATAATCATATGACTATGGAGGATGGTACATGGGAGAAGTCCTTTCCCAAAAAGAAATAGATAATCTGCTCAAAGCGTTTTCAAGCGGAGAAATAGATGCGGATGAATTTATTGACAATAGTGAGAAACAGGTTAAGAATTATGATTTCTCGCGTCCGTCTAAATTCAGCCGTGAGCATTTGCGTACTCTTGAAATTATTTTTGAGCATCATTCAAGACTGATTTCAACACATCTTCCTGCATATTTAAGAAAAGCAATTCAGTGCGAAGTTGTAAACTCAGAAGCAGTTATTTATTCTGAATTTTCTAATGCATTATCAAATCCTATTTTGCTTGGAATTGTTGATTTTGCACCCTTGGATGGAAATATACTGATTGAACTTTCTGAAAATGTTGGTTTTGCAATGATTGACAGAATGTTAGGTGGTAGTGGACTTCCTCTTGAGAAATCGCGAGATTTTTCAGAAATAGAGCTTGTTATTCTTGAAAGAATAATGACGGTTATTACTAATTTGCTCCATGATCCATGGGGAAATGTAGTAAAGTTAAGTCCGAGACTTCAACGTATAGAAACCAATTCACAGTTTGCTCAGATTATTTCACCGAATGAAACTGTTTCATTGATCACAATGAATGTTCGTATCGGAAATGTCGAAGGAATGATGAATGTTGTTATTCCTTATACTGTAATTGAACCTGTTATTGATAAATTGAATACTAAGTATTGGTATTCAACAATGCAGGAAAAGGATGAAGAGTCTTACAGAGATTATTTGGAAGTTGCTATTGCAAAAGCTAAGATACCGATCAAAGCAATGCTTGGTCGAAGTATTATAAGTGTTAATGATTATATAAACATGACAAAGGGTGATATAATTAAGCTTAATGTTAAGACAACTGACGAATTAAACATTTATGTTGGAAATATGCTAAAATTTAAAGCACTACCCGGTTCGTCTTCTGGCGCATATGCAGTGAAGATTGCTGAGATAGTGAGAGAGGAGGAAGAACAATGATGGAAGGACTACTGACAGATGAAGAAATAAATGCATTGTTTAACAGCAACCAGGTTGCTTCAGACGATTCTTCATCTTCTTCAGATATTGACCAATCTTTAATTTCTTCCGAAGAAAGAGATGCAATTGGTGAAATATCCAATATTAGTATGGGAACATCAGCAACAACACTTGCTTCTTTGGTAGGCGGTTTGAAGGTTGATATTTCTACACCGACTGTATCTATTATTAATTGGGATGTACTTTCTAATTCTTATGATAAACCCTGTGTTTTTATCGAGATATTCTATAAAGAGGGTTTACATGGTAACAATATCCTGATTTTACAGGAGAAGGATGTTAAGGTAATCGCCAGCTTGATGATGGGTGGTGACGGAAGCATTGATGATGGAGAAGAACTTAACGAGATGCATTTGTCTGCTATTGCAGAAGCAATGAATCAGATGATGGGCTCTGCTTCAACTTCTATTTCACAGATGCTTGAAACTAAGGTTGATATTTCTCCCCCGATAGCTAATTTAGTTACCATTTCTGAAGCAGCTGAAAGTGAAGAATTAAAGGATTTTCTTACCGGTAATTTCGTAAAAGTTGCCTTTAAAATGGTAATAGGTGACTTGATTAATTCTGAACTTATGCAGTTGTATCCGATAGAGTTTGCGAAGAGTTTATATTCTAAGTTTGCTCACACTGATGAAGCTGTTCCGGAAACAAAAGCACCTGAAACTTTTGCAACAGAAACTAAGGCTGTAAGTGAACCGCAGTCTCAGCCACAGATGCAACCTCAAATGGGTATGGGTATGCCACAAGGTATGCCGCAGATGCAGCCACAAATGATGGGTATGCAGCCTCAGATGATGGGAATGCCTATGTATCAGCAACCTATGGCTTATCAGATGCCACCTGTACAGGATGTAAATATTGCTCCGGCTAATTTCCAGCCGTTCATGATGCCACAGAGTCCTTTGCTTTCTACAGAGAATATCGATTTGTTACTTGATGTTCCTTTGGAGGTAACGGTTGAATTGGGCAGAACTTCAAAATCAATTAAAGAAATTCTTGATTTTGCACCTGGTACAATTGTTGAACTTAACAGGCTTGCAGGTGAACCAATTGATATTCTTGTCAATGGTAAGTATGTAGCAAAAGGTGAAGTAGTAGTAATTGAAGAAGCCTTTGGTATAAGAATAACAGAGGTTATAAAGTAAATAACTATTATTTATATATTGAACTTTCATATGGTATTTGATAAAATATCTGGAAGTCATTAGACAAAATCCATAAAAGGAGAAATGTATGGCAAAAAGTGTTTTGATTTGTGATGACGCAGCTTTCATGAGAATGATGATTCGTGACATTCTTACAAAAAATGGTTACGTTGTAGCCGGTGAAGCAGAAAACGGTGCGATTGCAGTAGAAAAATACCTTGAAACAAATCCTGATTTAGTTATGATGGATATTACAATGCCTGAAAAGAATGGTATTGATGCTTTGAAGGATATTAAGGCAAAGAATCCGGGTGCGAATGTTATTATGTGTTCTGCAATGGGACAGCAGGCCATGGTTATTGAAGCAATTCAGGCAGGCGCAAAGGATTTCATTGTTAAGCCTTTCCAACAGGATCGTGTATTAGAGGCTGTTCGTAAGGCAATTGGTTAAGTTAAAAGGTGAGTTTATGTTCACATTGTATGCTTTAGCTTCGGCTCCTGCAAAAACTAATACGCTTGAGAATATTTTAACTTTGATTGGGTTATTATTCGCATTCATTGTTATTTTGTTTCTTTCCGTAAAGACAACCCAGTTTGTTGCCAAGCGACAGTTTGGAAACTCTAAAGCTACCAATTTTAAACTCATTGAATCGTATATGATTTCACAAGGAACAACTCTTCAGCTTATTAAAATAGGAGACAAGTTCTTTGTGATTTCTGCGTCTAAGGATAGTGCGCGTTTAATCGCAGAACTTCCTAAGGATAGTATTGTTATTCCTGAAAATGGGGTGGAACCTCCTAAGGATTTCAAATCTATCTTAAAAGCTTTTTCAAAAGAGAAGACAGTTAATCAAGAAGAAAAGGGTTAATGCAATGATTAAGGCTATTATCAGAAAGAAAAGTTTTTCGCGTTTTTGTAAAACTTTCTTTCTTCTGGTTATGGTATTAACCTTTATTTTTGGTGTAAAAAGTAGTGCCCACGCTACCTCAACTGATACAGATAATTCTAATAATGGTATCAGCATTGATGGTAACGTGGGTTCTATTGATTTTAGCATTAATGCAGGAGATGAAGGAACAGGTCTTTCAACAACCATTCAGATGCTGCTTATATTAACAGTTATTACTTTGGCACCTTCTATTTTGATTCTTTTAACTTCGTTTACAAGAATTTTAATAGTCCTGCATTTTGTACGAACAGCATTGGGCCTTCAATCAACACCACCTAATCAGATACTTGTAGGTCTTTCTTTATTTTTGACTCTTTTTATTATGTCGCCTACTTTATCAAAGGTAAATGAAATTGCGGTTCAGCCTTTGAGCAGAGGAGAGATAACTCAGGAGGAAGCTTTTGAAATTGGACAGCAACCGATAAGGGATTTTATGCTGAATCAGATAAGACATTCTGAAGATTTAACTTTATTTATGGATATTGCAGGATTAGAGCCTGTTAATGATTTTTCAGAAATTCCAACATATGTAATCATTCCTTCCTTTATAATTAGTGAGTTGCGTATGGCTTTTTATATGGGATTTTTGATTTATATACCTTTTATTATTATTGATATGGTTGTAGCCTCTACTCTTATGTCTATGGGTATGATGATGTTGCCGCCAACAACTATTTCGACTCCTTTTAAAATTTTATTATTTATCGTTGTCGATGGTTGGAATCTTGTAATAGGAGAAGTGGTAAAAACTTTCTTTCCTTAGTATTTAACGTATTCTATTGGAGTAGAATAAATGAACGCTGACGTTGTAGTTGACATAATTACAAATGCATTGGTACTTGTAATCAAGTTGTCTGCACCTATGTTACTCGTTTCGCTTGTGATAGGTCTGGTTATCAGTATTTTACAGACTGTAACTTCAATCCAGGAACAGACATTAACATTTGTGCCTAAACTGATTGCGATTTTTTTGGTGCTCATTCTTTTTGGTTCATGGATGATAACCTCATTAAGGGATTATACAATTGAACTTTTTGATAATTTTAGATTTTATATTAATAATTGATATCATTCGGAGTATATCTGATGAATTTTACCGTTAATGACTTGGAAATTTATCTTGTTATTATGGTAAGGATTACGGCTTTTGTATTTACCGCTCCGTTGTTTTCTATCAGAAGCATTCCTCAGAGGGCAAAAGTTTTATTTTCGTTGGCCCTTGCCTTAATAACTTATTTCAGTGTACCTGTCGAGCCTTTAATTTATGAAGGTATTATTGGGTATACTGTTTTGGTCGTTAAAGAAGCGGTATGTGGCTTATCTTTAGGCTTTTTTTCTAACATTTGTACTTATATTTTATCCTTTTCCGGACAGTTTACTGATCTTCAAATTGGTTTCTCAATGATGAATGAATTTGATCCTGTTTCAGGTCAGAGTGTTACTATCAGCAGTAATGTTTTTACATATGCAGTTTTTATTATTATGATATGCACGAATATGCATCTTTACATATTAAGGGCAATAATTGATAGTTTTACTTTGGTACCTGTAGGTTTAGTAAATATAAATGCGAATATTTATGAATTGATTGGTTCGTTTCTGATTAATTATATGGCACTTGGCTTCAGAATAGTGTTGCCTGTATTTGGTTCAATACTTATAGCTAATACATTACTTGCTGTATTGGCAAAGATAGCACCTCAGATGAACATGTTTGTCATAGGTTATCAGCTTAAGATTTTTATAGGATTGTTTGTTTTATCACTTATGATGCTCATGTTGCCTGCAATATGTGATAAACTTTTTACTGAGATGATGGAAATGATGCGCTTAGGCATCAGATATTTTACGCCCTGATGATGATAGAAGAACGAGAAAAATTAATAGAAGAAGTTGATATTTCATCAGTCTTTTTGAGCTTTAACCTTCAGTATTTTGCTGATGAAGGCGGAGAGAAAACAGAAGAGCCTACAGCGAAGAAAATTTCTGATGCAAGAAAAGAGGGACAGGTTGCAAAAAGTCATGAAATTGTTGTTTCTGGGTCGCTTCTTGGTTTGTTTGTTGCAATAAAACTGTTTACATCATTTATCGCAGAACGTTTTATGAATTCGTTTAATGTTTATTATGAAATGATTGGTACAATTGTTCCTGATAATAAGCCGACTACAGAGACTGTTCATGCAATTTTTAGCGATGTTTACGTATATATTCTTATCACTGCCCTACCAATGCTTGCCATAGCATTCGTAGTATCATTTGGGATGAATGCTTTTCAGGTTAAGTGGGAACCAACCGGTAAACCTCTTCAACCCAAACTGTCAAGGTTAAATCCTATTAAAGGGTTTTCAAAAATTTTTTCAAAATCAAAGCTTTTTGATTTGGTAAGAGATGTTTTAAAAATAGCTTTAGTATTTTATCTTGCATATTCAACCTTAAAAGGAGAAATGGATAAGATAAAGATTTTATATGATCTTGATTTGTTGCCATCAGTAGCATTGATTGGAAACATAACGGTTAATCTTGGTCTTAAAATCAGTGGTTTTTATTTTATAATAGGTTTTATAGATTATATTTATCAGCGTTGGAAGTTTAAGAAAGATCTTATGATGTCCAAGCAGGAAATCAAGGATGAATTCAAAGAACAGGAAGGTGACCCTCAGATTAAGGGAAAACGCCAGCAGAAAATGCGTGAAGCTTCTCGAAGAAGAATGATGGAAAAGGTTCCTAAAGCTGATGTAGTTATTACAAACCCTACTCATTATGCCTGCGCTTTAACTTATGACAGGGAAAAATCGAAAGCACCTGTTTTAGTTTGCAAAGGTGCTGACTATGTGGCAATGAAAATAAAAGAGATTGCAAGAGAAAATAATGTGCCTATTGTTGAGAATAAACCATTGGCGCGTATGCTTTACCATAATGTTGAGCTTGATGAGGAAATTCCTGCAGAACTTTATCAGATGACAGCAGAAGTTTTAGCTTATGTATATTCATTAAAGGAACAACAATAAATTATAATCAATAACATAAGGTTTATTGGAAAGGAGGAATCATGCGTAAATCAGATATGGCAATTGGTATATTTATTCTGGCTGCAATCATGTGCATGATTGTTCCTGTACCAACCTGGCTTTTGGACGTTTTGATGGCATTAAATATTATGCTGGCAATGATTATTTTGTTTAATGCCCTTTTCTCACAGGAAGTATTGAATTTATCATCCTTCCCATCTATTATTTTGTTTACAACCATATTCAGAATATCACTTAATATTTCGTCTACAAGAAATATTCTTTTAAATGGCTATGCCGGTGAAGTAGTAAAAGCTTTTGGTTCATTCGTTGGTGGTTCAAATATGGTAGTAGGCGCTATCATATTCATCGTACTTATTCTTGTCCAGTTCCTTGTTATTAATAAAGGTTCTGAACGAGTTTCTGAAGTATCAGCGCGATTCACTTTGGATGCAATGCCAGGTAAACAGATGGCTATTGATGCTGACTTGAATACAGGTGCGATTACAGATGAGGAAGCAAAGAAAAGAAGAGAGAAGATTCAGGACGAAGCTACTTTCTTCGGTGCTATGGATGGTGCTACAAAATATGTAAAAGGTGATGCAACCGCCGGACTTATTATTACTATCATCAATATTGTTGGTGGTGTTGTTATGGGAGTTATGAATGGAGCTGCTGCAACTGATGCTTTACAGCAGTACGCCTTACTTACCATTGGTGATGGCTTGGTATCTCAGATTCCTTCACTCATGATTTCACTTTCAACAGGTATTGTAGTAACTAAGGTTTCTAAAGAAGCTGATATCGGTGATATGCTTATTTCACAGCTTTTCACGATGCCAAAAGTATTATATTTAGTTGGCGGAGGATTAGCGGTTCTTGGTATTTTAACTCCTTTACCTGCTTTAATATTCTGTGGTTACGGTGCAGTACTTATTATTGTTGCAAGAAGTATTCAAAGCAAAATTGAAGTTGCTACGGTTGAAGCTGAAGTGACTGAAGAGGAACAGTCAGCAGAAGAAATACGAAAACCTGAAAATGTTGTTTCATTACTTCAGGTAGATGATATTGAACTCGAATTTGGTTATGGTATTATTCCTCTTGCTGATCAGAAACAGGGTGGTGACCTGTTAGACCGAGTTGTACTTATAAGAAGACAGATTGCATTGGAATTTGGTTGTGTTGTTCCTACAATTCGTCTTCGTG
>JAKSSA010000058.1 GCA_024403335.1 Lachnospiraceae bacterium | reverse complement strand
AATTAGTTTCCTCTCTGTCATTTACTCTTTATCTGCCTGAAGCATTTGCATACTGCTTAACATTAATGCTGCTTTCAATTTCTTCTGAATCATTGTTATTCACTATAGAATATCCAAAATTTGACATTACTACAGTAATCTGGTTCATATCTGACTCCTCATTAATAAATCTTGTGCGAAGATTATTATCATTCTTTAATGCTTTCAATTCTCTTTTTACTGTGTAAATATCTTCCTGAATGTTATTATTTGAAGAAGTTACAGAAAGACACTTAAAACACATAAGACAAATTACTGCTATTGTAAATACTATCATTACAGAGGATAAAATATCGAGCTGAAAAGCAATAGGCTTATAATTCTTCACAGGTTTTTTAACAGGAGCAACAGTAAATTCATCATCTCTTACAGGGGTAACGTCAAGTTTTAAAGCAGCATTGCCATTAAATAAAGTGTTGCTATTGTACCTGCTAAAATCCTTCTTCTGCATTTTGTACCCCCCCATTAACTGCTAAAAGATTTCATCCTTGAAATCCCTATCTTATTATTCTTTCAAAAACTCTTAATTTTGCACTCTTTGACCTTGAATTTGCTTCCATTTCTTCATCTGTCGGCAAAATCGGTTTATTACTTACACATTTTCCAAGTGGTTTCTTACCACATACACAAACCGGAAATCTTGCCGGACACTCACAAGGATTTTCAGCTTTCCTGAAGTGATTTTTTACGATTCTGTCTTCAAGAGAGTGAAATGAAATAATGCACAGCCTTCCATTATTCTCCAATGAATTAATCATTTCATCTATGGTATTTTCCAAAACCGCAAGTTCATGATTACATTCAATTCTTATTGCCTGGAAGGTTTTTTTCGCCGGATGAGACTTTGAGTTCATCCTTATCTTTGCCGGTATTGAGTTTTTTATTATTTCAACTAACTCAAAAGTCGTTTCAATTTCCTTTTTCTGTCTTTCTGCTACTATGTGCTTGGCTATATTTTTAGCAAATGCTTCCTCGCCATAGTCTCTTATCACTCTGAAAAGATCACTCTCTGAATATGTATTAACTATTACTTTTGCACTAAGTGGACTTCTGTCATCCATTCTCATATCAAGCGAAGCATCACTCATATAAGAAAAGCCCCTTGAAGCTTCATCAAGCTGATAAGATGAAACTCCTAAATCCATCAAAATTCCATCAACCTTTTCTATTCCATTATCAGAAATAATATTCTTAAAATTCTCATAATTGCTTCTGACGATAGTTACATTAGTATATTTAGAAAGTCTTTCTGTTGCAGCTTTAATAGCATCTTTATCCTGATCGATTCCTATTAGTCTTCCTGTATTTTCAAGTCTTTCGCATATTCCATTTGAATGTCCTGCACCACCTAAAGTGCAATCAACATATATTTTATTTTTTCTTATATTCAGATTTTCAAGCACTTCGTCATATAAAACTGATATATGCTTAAATTCTTTCTTATCTTCCATTTGGTTTCCTTTACAGACTCAATCCAATCTTTTCAGCTAAAGACTCAATTCCTGAATCAAAGTTTGCATAATCATTTATATATTCATCGTGAGATGATTTAGCCCAGATTTCAACTTTTTTACCCATTCCGATAAAAACTACATCGTCCTGACTGCCTTTAAATCCTGCATACTCTCTAAGTTTTGTGGGTATCAGTATTCTACCGCTTGAATCAACTTCAACCTCTGCTGAAGAACCAAAGAATAATCTTTTTACCTTTTCATTTTCAGGTGTTGTAGGCAAGCTATCGATTACTCTTTCAATCTCTTCATATTTTTTTAACGGGTAACAATTCAGGCAGTGGCTTGTACCAATTGTAATGATGAAAGAATTTCCAAGTTCTTCTCGATACTTAGAAGGGACAACAGTTCTTCCTTTAACATCTAATGAATGCTCATACTCTCCTCTGAACATGTCCCCCTCCTTTCATTTTCTAAAATCTGCCACTTTCTGCCACTTTTATCATTTTCAAGTAAATAGTAATACAATTTTTGGGAATATGCAAGTAAAAATCCTTAATTTTTCTATATTTTTTGCCGATATTATTAATTGTCCAAAAGCGCAAAAAAGCCCGTACTACATATAGTACAGGCTTTTTAATAACCACTAAATATTCACTTGTCCTAAAAGTGGCAGCTCATCCCAAATTTAAACATTAAATTTGAAAAGAACTACATCACCATCACAAACAACATATTCTTTTCCTTCTGATCTTACAAGTCCTTTTTCTTTTGCAACTGCCATACTGCCACACTCAATAAGCTGATCATATGAAACAATATCAGCTTTGATAAAGCCACGTTCAAAATCTGAATGAATCTTTCCTGCAGCCTGAGGAGCTTTTGTACCTTTAGTAATAGTCCAGGCTCTTGATTCTTTTGGTCCTGCAGTAAGATAGCTGATAAGACCTAATGTATCATAGCTTGCTTTAATAAGCTTAGCAAGACCTGATTCCTTTACACCAAGATCATCTAAGAATTCCTTTCTTTCTTCAGGTGATAAATCAGCTAACTCCTGCTCAAGCTGAGCACAAACCACATAAACCTTTGCATCTTCAGCTGAAGCAAACTTTCTAACTTCGTCAACATATGAATTTCCTTCTGCTATATCTGCATCTGAAACATTGGCTGCATAAATAACAGGTTTGGAAGTAAGAAGGTTAATATCAGATAATAAAGCTAATTCATCCTCATCCTCTGTCTCGAATTTTCTTGCAGAATTGCCATCCTCCAAAAATGCAATAAGTTTTTCACAAAGCTCAAGTTCTTTCTTTGCTGATTTATCATTTCTTGCATTCTTGCCTGCTTTTGCTTTTCTTCTTTCCAAAACTTCCAAATCAGCAAAAATCAATTCTAAATTTATGGTTTCAATATCGCGTAACGGATTAACATTACCATCAACATGCACGATATTGGTATCATCAAAGCATCTTACAACATGGATAATTGCATCAACTTCTCTTATGTTTGCAAGAAACTGATTTCCAAGTCCTTCACCCTTTGATGCGCCCTTAACCAATCCGGCTATATCAACAAATTCAATAATAGCAGGGGTAGTTTTTTCTGAATCATACATCTTAGTTAAGACATCCAAACGTTCATCCGGTACTGCAACAATACCTATATTTGGATTAATTGTACAGAATGGATAATTCTGTGATTCAGCACCTGCATTTGTAAGCGAGTTAAAAAGTGTACTCTTTCCCACATTAGGGAGACCAACGATTCCTAATTTCATCTCAATCCTTCCTTTGAGAAGCAATTCGTCGCTGCTCCTCAAGAACAAATTTTTTCAAGTCTTCATAATTTGATTCAGTAATGATGCCACCATAAGCCCGTTTAAAACGTCCTTCAGTATTAGCACCCTTTCTGATTATCTCAAACTTAATATCTAAATCATTTCCTCGATTTGGAATAACAAAACCTACAGTTTCACCAATATCCAAATCTTCATGAGCCAATATACCAACACCATTTTCAGAAATATCCTTAACAACGCCAAGGAATTTTTTGACAACCGTACTTGGCTCTCCAATTAAAGCATAAAATTGTGCATTTTCGCGCTGAACATAACGATGAAGCATTAATTCTAATGAGAGCGGAACTCTGAATACCTGTCGTCTGTTATAAATCTTAGGTGGTGTAGGAAAAGTAAGGCTATGTACCATCTGATTATTTACAAATTCAACATTTCCTATTACATTCTGGAAAAGCCACATTCTGGTTTTATAAGTATATATAACTTCAACCTTATCAGTAGGTAAAAAATGAAAAGCCTGACTACCCTGAGCTATAAGGATAATGTAAACTTTTTTCTTTCTTTCAGAATCTACTATTTTCGAAGTTATCTGATATCTTTTTCCATTCCTTGTGATAAAAAGGATTACTTTATTACCGGGAACAAATTCATACAGAAGCATTATTTAACTCCTTTCTGATGTTTGCAACATTCTCTGTAATATTTCCTTTGAATACCGCAGTACCGGCAACTATATATTGAGCCCCACTTTCAGCAAGCATTTTTATGTTCTCTGAAGTAACGCCACCATCTATTTGTATCTTCGTATTCAATAAATTAGTTTTGACATACTCATCAAGTCTTTTTATTTTTTCTATCGTAGCAGGCAAAATAGATTGTCCGCCAAGTCCCGGCTCAACAGTCATTATTAAAATCATGTCTGCTTTTGAAACGAATGGCAAAACAGACTCCAGGGAAGTTGCAGGTTTAATCGAAACACCTGCTTTAATACCATAAGAATGAATTAATTCAATAAGTTCAGAAGGATTATCTGTTGTTTCAATATGAAAAGTAATATTCTTAACTCCAAGGCCTGAAAAGCTTTCAATATGTTCTTTGGGATTTGTAACCATAAGATGTGCATCTATATTGAAACGTTTATCTTTTGAAAGAGTTTTTAACACACCTTCACCAAAAGAAATCTCACGAACAAAATGACCATCCATTACATCAAAATGCAAATTATTAATTCCACTATTAAAAAGATCATCAAGCTGACTCCCAATTTTTAAGAAATCAGCAGCCAGAAGCGAAGGAAATAATATTGTATCTTTTAAATTACTCATGTCTATAATCTATTCTTCTTCCTTTAAATTCATCTACCATAAGTTTATAATTTTCATACCTGCTAAGTAATACCGGATTATTCTTTACTAAATTCTTAACACCGCATCTTGGTTCATTAATGTGAAGACAATCTGAAAAATCACATTCTTTTTCTGCTTCTTCAAATTCCGGATAAAACCTTCTTATTTCCCAGACATCTTCAAATTCAACCTCTAATGAAGAAAATCCGGGTGTATCCATAATATAAGTATCACTATCTACACAGATCAATTCGGAATGTCTTGTGGTATGCTTACCCTTTTTAAGCTTCTTGGAAATCTCACCGGTTTCCATAATTACACTGCTTTGCAACCGGTTAATAATTGTTGATTTACCAACACCGCTTGTTCCGGCGATTACCGTAGTCTTCGATTTGAGCTTTTCCTTGACTTTTTCGATATCATCATCATACTTTCCTGACACTGTGATAACTTCATAACCTGCAGCCTCATAAGGTTCTGCCAAAGCTTTCAATTCTTCTTCTGTTACCAAATCCTTTTTATTAATACATATAAAAGGTTTAAGACCCTGTTGCAAAAGCATTATTAAAAACTTATCAAGCAAGAACAAATTGGGATCCGGTTTACTTGCCGCAACCACAATCATCGCATTATCAACATTTGAAATAAACGGTCGTACCAATTGCAAACGTCGGGGATAAATCTCATCAATAACACCTTTTAAGTTTTGCTCATCCGTAACTGTTACTGATACATCATCACCAACCATTGGTTTTATGTGCTGATTTCTAAACTTACCTACTGCTTTACACTCGACAATACCAAACTTCTCAGTATTAACGTAGTAAAAGCCACCAACTCCTTTAATAATCTTCGCTGTCATCATTTTCAATCAAATATGTTTTCCAATTATATTTATCATATCCAACACCGTCAACATACATTTGTATCTCAATAATACATCCATCAACAAACAAAGGATACTCATCTTTATAAATCTCAAACTTTATCGTTCTGTTTTCAGTATCTTCGAAATGTGAATACAAATAAGTAACCGGTTCTCCAAAGAATACTTCTTCATCTATATCAGCATCATCTTCCACTGGAATAGAATACTTTAATGTAAAATAAATATCAGCAAATTCATTTTCCTCTGATACAGGATTATCAGGAATCTCAAGATAAGCAACAAATTTAACCGCATCCTGAGTATAAGGGAAGAAACCATCATCCTCACTTCGTTCATTATCATTTGTATCATAATCATCTGAAGGATTTGGTGTTATTTCCGGGGGCTCTGTATTGTCTGTATTGTCTGTATTGCCTGTATTGTCTGTATTACCTGCATTATCACCACTACCTGCATTACCTGAATTGTCACCATTGTCTGTATTACCTGCATTGTCCTGGTTTTCAGGCTGTAAAGTTCCTTCAGGCCCATTTGTTTCGTCAGGAGTTAAAGTAGCAGCAGGTGTCAAAGTCAACTCCGGTATTGGTGTAACTTCAAGTGAAGCTGTTGTTTCCGGAACAGGTGTTAATTCTGAAACAGTATTATCAGGATTAGGAATCTCAGTCGGTGCCGGTGTCGGAACCAAAACAGGTTCAGTATATCCAAAAGGTGTAGGTGTAGGAGTTGGAACAGGTGTTGAAGTAGATGTTGGAGTAGGACTTGCAGTAACCTTAATAAGCTGTGCCTCCTTAGTAGGAACCGGTGTTACATTAAGTCCTAAATCATCTTCTCCCTTGAGCCATGCATCCATTTCTGCTTCAGTTACCCACAAAACACTGATTGCAAAATTCATGGCTGTTCCAAGTTCCTTCATGAGCTCAACATCATCCTCCTGAGCACATACAAAGCCCTTCATATATCTGACTGAAGGCATTTTGGTTATTGTACCCGGAATAAATCCGAATTCAGTGATAGTACTTATTGCTTTTTCTTCTGTCATACCAATAAGATTAGGAACTTTTCCATATTGAACAACTCTTTGTGTGGAAATAACCAAAGTAATCTTGCCACCATGATAAAGTGCTTCTCCTCTTTCAGGTATAGTTCTTAATACTATGCCAGGATCATATTCATCACTTGCCTCATATTCATAGAAAATCTGGAAATCATAGGATTGAAGCACTGCATTTGCATTTTCAATTGTATAACTGTATATATTAGGAACTTCTACAGGTTCCGCACCAACTGAAATAGTAAGGATAATATCCATACCTTCATAAATAGTGCTTCCTGCCTCAGGGTACTGCTTAATTACCTTACCAACTGCATATTCATTGCTATAGGCTTCTTCACTTTTAACATGATACTTACCTTTAAGTGAAATCAAATCTTCAGCCTGCTCATAATAATATCCTACAACCTTAGGCATATCGGAAAGGATTGTTCCCTGTGTCGGAGTAGGAATAGGTGTTGAGGTTGCTGTAGGTTCAGGAGTAGGTGTCGAAGATACCGCAAAATTACCTGAAATCAAATCAAAGAAACCACCAAATCTTGCAAAAACAAAAATGATACCAAGAGCAAGTGCAAGAGAAATGATAATAGAACATACTATAACAACCTTCTGAACAGGTGAAGTAACTACATCAAGCTCTTCTGACTCTTCATGAAGGTATTTATCATTATTCTTTTTTCTCTTGTCTGCTTCTAATATGCTCTCATCGTCACGATATCTTTCATTCTGACTGCGAATAGCATCAATCTGGCCCTGAACAATTCTTTGTGTAGGTCTTGATTCATTATTAGGCAGTCTTACAAAATCTCCTGACGGATTGGCAATTGTTCTCTTCAAATCAGCGATTAATTCAGAAACACTTTGGTATCTGTCTTCCGGGCGCTTCTGCATACATTTCTGTACTACCCTGTCAAGACTGTATGGAACATTTCTGTTAAGTTCTCTTACAGGAATAGCCTCAGTCTGAAGGTGCAATAAAGCAACATTGACGATATTATCGCCTGCAAAAGGAACTTTTCCGCAAAGCATTTCATATAAAGTTATACCAAGAGAATATATATCACTACGCTCATCAGAAAAACCGCCTCTTGCCTGTTCAGGAGAAATGTAATGTATAGATCCCATCGCATTCTGGCTTATAGTATTACCATTAATTGCCTTTGCTATACCAAAATCCGCAACTTTAACCTGTGAATCCTTACTTATAAGAATATTCTGAGGTTTAATGTCTCTATGTACAATTTCACGAATATGAGCTGACTCAAGTCCTTGTGCTATCTGAATAGCAATACCTGTTGCTTCCCTTGTTTCAAGCTTACCTTTTCTTTCAATATAGCTTTTAAGAGTAATGCCTTCAACAAGTTCCATTACAATATAATGAAAATCTGCCTCATCTCCAACATCAAACACACTTACAATATTTGGATGAGAAAGACCTGCAACTGACTGAGCTTCTGCTCTGAATTTTGTAACAAGTTCTATATCGTTAGAAAACTCAGCTTTTAAGATCTTTATAGCCACATTTCGATTCAGTTTTGTATCTTTTGCTTTATATACATCGGCCATACCACCGGAACCAACGTGTCCGATAATTATGTATCGGTCATTGATTTTTCTTCCTGCTTCTAACATGCCATGTCTCCTTCTTCTATTTCCACAAGCACAATTGTTATGTTGTCCTTGCCTCCATTATCAAGTGCTTTGTTCATCAGTTCCCAACCGGTGACTTCCATTTCTGCTTTTTTTGAAATTATATCTTTAATATCGTCATCTTCCACCATATTCGTTAATCCATCAGTGCATAAAAGAATAATATCACCTTTCTTCACTTCAAAATCAAAAATATCCGGTAACAACTCAAAATCATACCCCATAGCTTTTGTAATAGCATTTCGCCTTGGATGATTTTTAGCCTCATCTTTAGTTATTATATTCAAATCCATCAATTCCTGTATAACAGAATGGTCTTTTGTAATCTGTCTAAGTTGTGAGTCGCAATAAACATATGCTCTTGAATCGCCAACATTTGCAATTACAGCCAGCCTTTCCTTAACAGTCAATGAAACCAAAGTTGTTCCCATCCCCTCATAAGCAGGTGAAGAGGCCGCCTCTTCCATAAGCCTGCGATTTGAGCCAACTACAGCATCATCAAAAACCGCAAATATTTTCTCGTCACGTATTTTAACTTCTTCAACAAATTTTTCCGTTACAAATCTCGATGCATAATCTCCTGCTTTATTTCCGCCTATTCCATCGCAAACAACAAAAAGATTATCAAGAATACCTACCGGTTCGCTTGATACATAAAAATAATCCTGATTTTGAGATCTGACCTTTCCTTTATCAGTCAAAGCAAATACTTTCATTTTATTTCCTTCAATTATTATCTTCTGAATACTTAAGTCTTAACTGCCCACAGGCGGCATTTATATCTGCGCCCATTTCTCTTCTTACAGTTACCGGAATATGGTTTTTCTCAAGTACCTTCTTAAAATCTTCTATATCCTTAGACAAAGATTTCGAATATCCTCTTTCCTTAACCTCATTTACCGGAATTAAATTAACATGGCAATTCTTACCTGCTAAAAGCTTAGATAACTTACTCGCACAATCAATTGTATCATTTATGCCTTTCATCAGGCTATACTCAAAAGTAAGTCTTCTACCTGTTTTCTCGTAATAAAAATCGCAGGCTTTCAAAACTTCTGAAAGCGCATATGCCTTTGCAACAGGCATTATTTCTTTTCGGATTTCATCATTCGGTGCATGAAGAGATAATGCTAAAGTAATTGGCAACCCCTCAGATGCAAGTTTGTAAATATTAGAGGTCAAGCCGCAAGTTGACAAAGTAACGTTTCTTGCGCTCTTATTATTCCCTGATTCATCAGAAAAAAGTCTTATAAATCTAACCACATTATCATAATTGTCCAAAGGTTCTCCGCTTCCCATAATCACTATATGTGATACAGACACTTTGGCAATTCTTTCTATTGTATAGACCTCTTCTAATATCTCAGAAGCTGTAAGATTTCTTGCCAGACCATTTATTGTCGATGCGCAGAATTTACATCCCATTCTGCAGCCTGCCTGTGATGATACGCAAACAGTATATCCATAATTGTAGTGCATCAACACACTTTCAATTAATTCACCATCATGCAGCCTGAAAAGAAATTTTTCAGTTTCGCCATCAGAGGATTTCAACGATGTAACATAAGTTAAAGCATCCCAATTAACCAATTCTTTTAATTTTTCTCTGTAAGAAAGAGATAAACTTGTCATCTTATCAATTGAGTCAACTTTGTGCTCATGAATAAATGAATATATCTGCTTCGCACGAAATTTCTTTTCCCCTGTTTCCAGGACAAAAGCTTCCATTTCATTCAAGTATAGTTCTTTTAGATTTACAGGATATTCCATGCTATTTTTTCTTAAGTCTCGCCATAAAGAAGCCATCACATTCGTTTACTCCGGGAATAAACTGAAGCATTCCCTCCCTGGCAAGTTTATTGTTCAATTCTAAAGGTACATAATCAGATATACTTTCAAGTTCAAAACCGTATAAGTTCCTAATTCTTTCTACCTGA
>JAKSSA010000057.1 GCA_024403335.1 Lachnospiraceae bacterium | reverse complement strand
TATTTTTGAGAAGAGGTTATTATGTATAAATATGAAATAAGAGTAGGTTACAGTGATGTTGATGAAAATAAGGTTTTAAGACTTCATTCACTCATCAATTATTTTCAGAACTGCTCGACTTTTCACTCTGAAGATTGTGGCCTGGGATTTGAATATCTTGAGAGGGAACACAGGGTTTGGATTTTATGTGCCTGGCAGTTAAACATAAACAGACTGCCTGGCGTAAATGAAAGAGTGGAGGTTTCAACCTGTCCCTATGAATTTGGCGGAATAATCGGCAGAAGAAATTTCTTTTTAAGGACACTTGATGGAGAACTTTTGGTATGTGCTGATTCAACTTGGACTTTTGAAAATTCAGATACTTATACTCCTGTAAAAATAAGACCTCAGGATGTTGAAGCCTATGTTCATGGAGAGCCTTATGATATGGAATATCTTGGAAGAAGAATTCCATTGCCTGATAATTTTGAAAAAAGAGAACCATTTGCTGTTTTATATACCAATCTTGATTCAAACCATCATGTAAATAATGGTCAGTATATCGGAATGGCAGAACAGTTTTTCAAAGGCGGCAAAACAAATCAGCTGAGAGTAGAATATAAGAAATCAGCTAAGCTTGGTGATATTATATATCCTTTGATTGGAGAACGCGATGGCAAGGAAATAATAGTTCTTGGAGATGAGACTGGAAAGCCATATGCCGTTTTGGAAAGGAGTTAGTATGGAAAGGCGCGTAAGAGAAGTTAATGTCATTTTTCTTGTGACTATAGCCTTTTATATTCTTGGAAGTCTCTTACTTGGCGATGTCATGGAAAAAAGCAGCATCGTGGCTTTACTTATATCTCAGGGGGTGCTTGTATTACCTTCTGTAATCTGGATGTGTGTCAGAAAAGTTAAATTTAATGAAGTAGTTACCTTCAAAAAGATAGACTTTATTACAGTACTTCTGGTTATTGGTTTTGTAATTGCAATTAATCCCTTGTTGAACTTTTTGAATGCTATGTCAATGGTGGTATTCAGTAATCAAATTGGTGGCACCATGGTTGAAATAACCGAAGAGACGGGCTTTTTGGGAGGATT
The DNA here is from genome assembly GCA_024403335.1 of Lachnospiraceae bacterium. Classification (GTDB taxonomy): domain Bacteria; phylum Bacillota; class Clostridia; order Lachnospirales; family Lachnospiraceae; genus JAKSSA01. The sequence continues at coordinate 9,696 of JAKSSA010000057.1, read as the reverse complement.
GGCAGTGATGGCATTAGTGCCTGCATGTCTTGAAGAGTTTGTTTACAGAGGAGTTTTCTCAGAAAATTATAAAAAAGTCAATGTAATGTATGGCGCGTTACTAAGCGGTCTTTTATTTGGCTTGCTTCACATGAACTTTAATCAGTTCAGCTATGCATTTGTGCTCGGATTTGCTTTTTCAATATTGAATGTGGCCTCAGGTTCCATAATTACTTCGATGATTGCTCATTTTCTGATAAATGGAACTTCCGTAGTGCTTATCTATTTAATGGATTGGGTTTTTGATAATATTGATTTGCTTACTTCGGATTTGGGAGATTCAATTAAGATGAGTCTTTTCGGAACTACAAATCTTTCAGGAATGGATTTGTCGTCATTGCTTGCAGAAGCTTCACAATCAAGCTTAACAGTATCTTCTGTTATTATGTCTTATGGTATCCAGGCAGTAGCAGGCGCGGTTATCGCAATTCTTATTGTGAAGTATATGGCAAAGAGAAAAGGTAATGCAGAAAAGCTTGAAAAGGCTTTTAAGGATGATAGAGATAAAAATCTGGTTACCGGTGAAAAATTAAGAGCCGGTCATTTGATTGATATATTTCTTATTGTTTCAATGATAATTTGTGTTGTATTTATGATCCTTATCGAAATAACTCCCTATATAATGAGTTAGGCAGAAACGGTATCATAAATCGGAGGGAAAATGATTTTCGGAAAACATATAAATAAATATTATTTAAGATATGCACCATTACTGATTCTTGGTTTGGTGTCTTTGGTGCTTGTTGATTATATTCAGCTTGAAATTCCTACCATTTACAGAGATGTAATAAACGGAATGAATAGTGGATATGTCATGGTTGATGGCGTTCCAATGGATTTTAACATGGGATTTTTGCTTTCAAAGGTTTGCAAACCGATGATGTTCATTGTTGTTTTTATGGTTGTAGGAAGATTTACCTGGAGAATATGCTTTATTGGTACTTCACGATTAGTTGAAACAAGACTTAGAAGTGAAATGTTCAATCATGCAAAGGATCTTTCCCAGGAATATTATCAGGTAAACAAAGTCGGAAATTTGATGAGTTTGTTTACAAATGATCTTGAAACCATACAGGAATGTATCGGCTGGGGTCTTTTGATGTTGTTTGATGCACTTTTCCTTGGCATATTGGCAATAATTAAGATGTACAGAATGCATGGCTTCCTGACACTTTTTACAATGATACCATTAGTGTTTTTGCTCATCAGTTCAACTATAGTTGGAAAGAGAATGGAAGCAAAGTGGGAGAAAAGACAGGAGGCATATTCCAAGCTTTCTGATTTTGCACAGGAAAGCTTTTCAGGAATTGCAGTTATCAAAGCCTTTGTTAAGGAATCCTTAGAGCTTATCAATTTTAAGAAGGTTAACAAGGAAAACGAGGAAACTAATATTTCATTTACTAAGACCTCAACTCTTTTCAATATTATGATAACGCTTTTCATTCAGTCTATTAACTGTATTATTTTCGGTTATGGCGGCTATCTTGTTTTTAAAGGTATGTTTAATGCAGGAGAGCTTATTGAATTCTTAAGCTATTTCAGTACAGTTATCTGGCCTATTATGGCACTTTCAGAGCTCGTTGGTATGACAAGCAGAGGAAAGGCAAGTCTTAGCCGTATTTCTGAACTTTTAGATGCAAAGATTACTGTAAAGGACAGAGATGGAGTAAAAGAGCTTGCAGAACCGTTAGGAGAAATTGAGTTTAGAAACTTAAATTTCAAGTATCCGGGATCTGAAAGACAGATTCTTTCAGATATGTCATTTAGCATAAAAAAAGGTGAAAATGTTGGTCTGGTTGGTAAAACCGGTGCAGGAAAAACTACAATTGTTGACCTTATTCTGAGAACCTATCAGGTGCCTGACGGAACTATTTTTATGGATGGACAGGATGTTAATTCACTTACGATTAAGTCCGTAAGAAACGCATGTGCCTATGTTCCACAGGATAACTTCCTCTTTAGTGATACAATTCTTAATAATATAGCTTTTTCAGAGGGTATTGTGTCTGCTTTAAATGAAAAGGCATCAGATGAAGTTTTTGAAAGAGTGAAAAAGGCAGCAGTGCTTTCTGATATTGATGAGAATATCATGGACTTTACAGGTGGCTATGAAACAGTTCTTGGTGAAAGAGGCGTAACTGTTTCAGGTGGACAAAAACAGCGTATTTCAATAGCGAGAGCGTTGTTAAAGGATGCGCCGATTCTTATTCTTGATGATTCGGTTTCAGCTGTAGATACAAAAACTGAGAAAAAGATTCTCGAAAATTTAAGAGAAACAAGATTAGGAAAAACAACCATTTTGATTGCTCACAGAATTTCAACTATCCAGAGCATGGATAAGATTATCTTTATAGATGATGGAAAGCTTTTGGGAGTAGGAACACACGAAGAGCTTTACGCTTCAAACAGCGAATATCGTACTATGGTAGATTTACAGAAACTTGAAGAGGAGGCTAAGAACTAAAGATGAATGAATATTTTCCTTTGTTATTTGTCGGCAGTATAGTAGGCACCTTCTCGATTGTTTTTCTTGTTGCTTATCTTATGATGAAGGACAAGAAAAAAGCAATAGGCTTTGAAAGACATGTATCAGATTCAGAAATAATAAAAAGACTTTTTAAGTACGCAAAGCCTCATATTAAAACTTTGATTTTTGTTCTTGTGATAATGGTTTTCTCTATTGCCAATGATATTATTTCTCCTATTATTTTTGGTGAAATAGAAGAAGTAATCAAGAACAAATTTGAACTCTCAGAGCTGTTTTTAAAGCTGGCATTATATGCATTCTTAATTATTATTTCGTTAGTTGCAACCTATGTAGAAGCAATCATTTTGCAGAAGGTCGGAATGAAGATATTGTCTGCCATAAGGGAAGATGTGTTTACACATATTGAATCTCTTTCTCACGCACAGCTTAATTCACAGCCCGTTGGTAAGCTTGTAACAAGAGTTGCAAATGATACGAATGCCATTTCTATGATGTTCACAAATATTTTAGTAAACTTTGCAAAGAACATTTTCGTAATATTTGGTGTTTTGATTTCGATGCTTACACTTAATTATTTCCTTACTCTCGTAGTTTTGTGCTTTGTTCCTTTTATCATTCTGTTCACGGTTATTTTCAGAAAGTTTGCGAGAAAAGCGTACAGAGAGGTTAAGGATGCAACAACTGATATTAATACTTACCTTTCAGAAAATCTTTCAGGAATAAAGGTTACACAGATTTTTAATCAGGAACAGGCTAAATTTAAGGATTTCTCGATGAGAAATGACAGATTAGGAAAAGCAAAAAATCATCAGATTTTTGTATTTTCCGTATTCCGCCCCATGGTATATATGCTTTATATCTCATCAGTGCTTTGCTTGCTTTACTTTGGCGGTATGGGATACATAAAGGATATGAATGTTTTGGGACAGGTAGTAACTTCAGGAACGGTAGTTACTTTCTATATGTATCTTCAGACCTTCTTCAATCCTATTCAGAACTTAGCAGAAATGTTTAATACCTTACAGTCTGCTTTTGCATCAGCAGAGAAAATTTTTACTATTTTCGATATGCAGCCTGAAATTGTTGATTCAGAGGATGCAATTGAACTTACTGAAGTTAAGGGAAATATTGAATTTAAGAATGTTTGGTTTAAATATGTTGAAGATGAATGGGTTTTAAAGGATGTTTCCTTTAAAATTGATGCCGGTGATACAGCAGCTTTTGTAGGCTCGACAGGTTCAGGTAAAACAACAATTCTTTCACTTATCGTAAGAGATTATGATATTCAGAAGGGCCAGATACTCATTGACGGAATTGATATTAAAAAGATTAAGATATCATCATTACGCCGTCATTTCGGCCAGATGCTGCAGGATGTATTCCTTTTTTCAGGTACAATCAGAAGCAATATTTTGCTTAATCTTGAGGGTATAGATGATAAGGAAATTAAGGAAGTATGTGAATATGTTAATGCAGACAAGTTTATCAATAAGCTTGAAAAAGGACTTGATGATGAAGTAAGGGAAAGAGGTAATAACTTTTCGGCAGGACAGAGACAGCTTCTTTCCTTTGCAAGAACTCTTATTCACAAGCCAAGCGTTATGATTCTTGACGAGGCTACTGCAAATATAGATACAGAAACAGAAGTACTTATCCAGAATTCACTTGAAAAGATGATGAGTATCGGTACAATGCTTATTGTTGCGCACAGATTATCTACGGTTCAGCATGCAGACAAAATCTTTGTTCTGTCTCATGGGGTAATTGTTGAACAGGGTAATCATCAGGAACTTTTAGCTATGCATGGAAAGTACTATTCACTTTATACAACTCAGACTAAGATGATAAATCTTAAACAGTGATATTTAGAAGGGGAAAAATGATATATTTAGGTTTAGTTCAGGATTTATATGTAAAGAAGCGTACGGACTTCGGATTTTATCTCGAACCTGTGGAAACATGTGTGGAAAGAGGTAAATTGTCAGATGAAAAACTTGAAGAAGCAATGATTCCTGAAATGAGAATTTTGCTTCCTAAAAATGAAGCCGGAAATGTCAGTGTTGGACAAAAAGTATCAGTATTTGTTTACCTTGATTCTTCTGACAGACCGATAGCTACAACTAAGCGTCCCAAGCTTACTTTGGGAAATTATGCTACCTTGAAGGTGGCACAGGTAAACAAAGTAGGTGCATTTCTTGATTGGGGGCTTTTGAAGGACCTTTTTCTTCCGTTTGAGGAACAGACAAGAAAAGTTTCAGAAGGAGACGAGGTAATAGTTGCTCTATACCTTGATAAAAGTAAAAGATTATGTGCTACCATGCATGTATATCCATATCTTGAAACTGATGCAAATTATGAAAAAGGGGCTTTGGTAACAGGACGAGTTTACGAAATTATTCCTAATTTTGGGGCATTCGTGGCTGTTAATGACAGATATCAGGCCTTAATTCCAAAACACAGACTATTTTCAAAGCTTGAAGTCGGAGAAGTAATAAAGGCGAGAGTTGAAAGAGTATTGCAAGATGGTAAGGTTGAGCTTGCAATACGCGAAAACAAAGCTTTGCAGACAACTCCTGATAGTGAGATTATTTATAAGATGCTCAAGGAGAACAAAGGATATTTGCCATATCATGATAAAACAGATCCTGAACTTATAAAAGAAATATTTGGTATGAGCAAGGCTGCATTTAAGAGAGCTATCGGAAGTTTATACAAGGAAAAGAAGATAGAAATACTCGAAAGCGGAATCAGAATTCCAAAAGAGCATTGACATATGAAAAAGTATGAAATATAATTTTATCACTTTTATTTTTTCAATGATTATTTGGCGAAATGAAAAAGTGAAGTATAGGTTTAGTTTGTTATCGGGGGAACTATGGATTTAGGTCAAATGTACACAGTTGAAGACGTTGCGAAATTAACAGGTCTGACAACAAGAACAATCAGAAATTATTTGAAGGATGGAAAGCTTAAGGGCAAGAAGGTTGGCTCTAAGTGGCGCTTTTCAGAAGCAAATGTTTCTGCTTTGATAACTGATTTTGGCGGAGCTTTGGAGGATGAGGAATTTGAAAAAGCAAAGGTAAAGGATGTACAAAAGGAAGCAGAAGCTACTTTAACTGAAGAAACAGCGATTGCAAAGGAAAGTTCAGTACTTGATGGTATGACTTTTGAAGAGGAGTCTTTAAAGGGATTTTTTGCAAATAAGCATGATGTTGAGAACTGCTGTGTAATTATTGATTTTCCTTTAGTTGATGCTAAGACAACAAGAAGACTTCTTCTTAAGTTTATGTCTTCAACCAATGGCTATAGTGAAGAGGATAAGCCTGTTTATACTTATGAAGTTAAAGAAGCAGAGCAGTTTGTTCGTTTCTTTTTAACGGGAAAGCCTGGAGTTGTAGGTGAAGTTCTTACCTATCTTAAGTAATCTTATTTCGTATTATTTTTTGTATTTTTTGTGAAAAAAGTATGATTTTGTATACTTAGAAGTTTTAATGTGTTATTATGAAAACCGCCTGTGATATTTTACAGGCGGTTAATTAAGAAAACTTGAGTATTACATCAGCTGTTAGTACGTAAGAAACGATTATTATATCAGCTGATAGTGTAAAAAAAGAATATTATATCAGCTGATGGTGTGTAATAAATGAATATTACATCAGGTGGTAGTGTAAAAATAAATATTACATCAGATAATGGTGTGAATATATGATCTATGTAATTTTAGAGGAGATTTTGAAAAATGAACAAACAGAACAGAGCACTTGCTCTCCAGAAGAAAAAGAATGAGCTTAAGAAGCAGAAAATTCGTAAGATTTTAAACATCTGTATCCCCTGCGTTCTTGCAGTTGCTGTGATTGTAGTAGCAGGAATTCTTATCAGCAATGTTGGTAACACAGCTTATAAGGAATCAGTTGATATCCCGTCAAGAACTGTTATGGCAGAAGATGGAACCTTTCTTAATATCAAACCTTCAGACTATGTTGAACTTCCTTCTTATAAGGGACTTTCAATCAGCGAGGATGATATTAAGGTAACTGATGATGAACTTAAGAAAGAAATAGATGATTTGATTGAAAAGTATCCTTTTATTGATACAACAGCAGGTGTACTGGTAAAGGATGGTGACAAGGTTTCTATTGATTTTACCGGATATCACAATGGTGAAGTTTTCTCAGGCGGTTCATCAAATGATTATCCTTTAACAATTGGTAGTGGAAGCTTTGTAGATACCTTTGAAGAACAGCTTATAGACAAGGCTGTTGGACAGAACGTTGAAGTAAATGTTACTTTCCCTGAGACCTATACTAACAATCCTGATTTGGCAGGCGAGAAGGTTAAGTTTGATGTAACTATCAAAGGTATTTATGCAGAGACAGTATTTGACGATGCTTTTGTAGCAAAAAATCTTCCTGATTATGAATCAGCAGAAGATTATAAAAAGCAGTTTAGCGATAATCTGAGAGCAAGCAAATTAGAAGATAAGGCTCTTACAGTTTTAGCTGATTTGGTAAAGCATACAGGTAAGAAGTATCCTGATGGTTTGTATGAATATTACAGACAGGAACTCAAAGCTCAGTATGAATACGAATATGAATACAACAACCAGATGTATCAGATGTATTTCGGAAGAACGATGTTTGATTCTTTCGAAGCTTATTTAGCTGAAAGCAATCTTACAGTAAAGAGTTTTGAAGAAGCTATTGATAAGCAGGCTAAGATGTCTGTTGATTTCTATCTTACCATTGCTTTACTTGCAGAAAACGAAGGAATTACAGTTACTGATGAAGAAGTTTCTGATTATATGATTAATAACGGCGTTTCGGATGTAGCAGAGTCTATATCAGCTAATGGCCGTGGATATTATGCACAGGGTACTATAGTAAAGAAAGTATTGAAAATGATTGCTGATAATGCAGTTATTAAGTAGGTTATATTTTGAAAATGAAAAATAGTTTAAATAAAATAATGATTTTTCTATTGCCACTTCTTGTGGCAATAGTTTTTATGGGCTGTGCTAAAAAGCCTTTAGAGTATGCTGACACAGTTGATAACACTTTGGACTATAAGGGCAGGATGCTTTTCAGTTATGGTGTAACAACAGCAGGACGAATAGCTGATGCAGATATAGAAAACTGCATAACAGTACCGGATGTTATCGGAATGAAAATTGAGAAGGAACACTATACCTTTCCGGCTTCAACAATTGACGCTTATGTTGACGCTTTATTAAGCAAATATACTTATAGAAATGAAGCCGGTGAAGATGTGGTTGCAACCTGTACAGATGAAGTTATTGAAAAATATTTTCCTGAGTACAAAACAGCCAAGAAGTTCAAAGCTGCTAAGCAGGCAGAACTTGAAAATAAGGCGTTAGTTCAGTATATCAAAAATTTTCTGATTGAAAATTCTGTATTGAACTCATATTCCCAGGATTATTATGATAAGAAAATTGAAGCATATGATAATCAGTATACATATCAGTATGAGTTTTATAACAATCTTTATCAGAGTGCTGAGGGAATACCACTTTATGAATCGATTTATGATTATTACAGTGTAAGTCCCGAAGAATATCAGGAAAATCTTGAAAAGAGTGTTATTGATGATTTAAAGCTTGCTTTGGCATGTCAGAAAATTGCATATGAGAATCGTATTACAGTAGATGAAGATGATGTTGCTTCATATCTTCTTTCTGAAGGACATGAAACTGCAAGCGCTAATACTTTAAAGTCAAGCTATGGTTATCCTTATTTTGCACAGCTTGCCTTACAGGATAAAGTAATCAGACTCATTATTGATAAGAAGAAGTAAGAGGTAGATATATGAGCAAAAAGAAATATACTGTATTTGCTTTAGTTGCTGCAGCTGTGATTTTAGTTGTTGCTTTGATTATTGTATTGGTTAATGGTGATGATGACAGTGATAAGTCGATTCCATCAGACAGATATGTGGGAATTCCTACACCAATGGGGGGAATAATAGGAAATTCAGAAAACAATTATAACAATCAAGGTAATAATGCTTCAACAGATGATAGCTTAGATGACAAGGTAAGCAATGAAACAGCTATTGCTGATTTTAGTCAGGGTCTTGATACCTACGGAATGATTAAAGATATTAAGGTTGAGGATTTTATTCACATCAATACAATCGAGGGAATTAAGGTTGATAAAGAAGCAGTAATGCCATCTGAAACTGATGTAGAGGTTGAAGTTGACCGCTTTAAACATAACTTTGATCCGGTATATGTTACAGAGAGTGGTATTGTAGTAGAGAGTGGAAACGATATTAACTTTGATTTTAAGGGCTTTGTTGATGATATTCCTTTTGATGGTGGCGACACAGAAGGACGTGGCTATGATTATACACTTGGCTCAAAGAAGTTCATCGATACCTTTGATGAGCAGCTTATCGGTCACAAGACAGGTGAAAAGTTTGATGTTTTTGTAACTTTCCCGGATCCTTATACAAATGATTTGTCGCTTTCAGGTAAGCTTGCAAGATTTGAATGTGTTATTAATGGCGTTTATCGTAAGGTTGAGCTGACAGATGAATTTGTTGCAGCTAATTTAAGTGAATACGCTTCAAATTATGATGAATTTGTCGAGTATGTCAGAAATGATATATACGAGAACAACTTAGCAGAATATGTTTATGCTTCATTTATCGATGGCTGTGTTGTGACAGAATATCCACAGGTATATCTTGAACAAAACAAGTTATTTGCAGAACAGAATTACAAGAGCAGATGGCAGTATTATAATTATTATTACAGCTTGTATTATGGTTTTGAGCCATGGCCGACAATATATGATTATATGGGTGTTGATGAAGAAACTTATGATACAATAATTACTGAAGATGCCCAGTACTTAGTTAAGACTGCACTTGCTAATCAGGCAGTTTATGAAAAAATGGGTAAGCCTGCGATGACGGAAGAAGATGTTAGACAGTGTATCAGGGAAAATGGTATTTCAGATGACATGTTTGCGGAAGCTATTCAGACCTACGGATATCCTTTCTGGTACCAGCAGGTTATAAGCATGAAGGTTGTTCAGTATTTAATTGATAATGTTGAGTATGTGGAATAAAAAAGGCTTTTGTATATATAATTTGCTGATTGAATTAAATAATAGTAGTAGTGTATTAAAAGGATAGAATCAAATTGA
>JAKSSA010000056.1 GCA_024403335.1 Lachnospiraceae bacterium | reverse complement strand
TGACATGGTTGAGTTTTATGGAAATAATGATTACAATCGTGCGAAAGAAATTATAGATAAGTACAATATTGAGTATATCTATGTAGGTAAAACAGAGACAATGAATTCTGTTATATATAATGGTTCCATTTCACCATCTGATTATAACAATCTTCCTTTGGAGGATAAGATGAATTATACTTTCTACAAAGGAAATTATGTAAGAAGAGTAAATGTTGACCACGATTTTATGAAGAGCCTTGGTAATGTGGTATATGACGGTCAGACAGAAGATTTAGGATACTCAACATATATAGTTAAAGTTAAAGAATAAAAAGAGTATTAAAATAGAGGAAGAAAAATTGCATCAGTATTTACGAGCAGTAGGCTTTAGCAATATAAAAAGTAAAAAAGAATTAAAAGATTTAATGAATGATATTATCATTACTGCAATAAAAGCTTTGTAAAATTGCTCAGGGTTCTCTTATGAGAGCCCTGATTTGTTAAAAGTAATGTTAATAATTAAATAATTAGAATATATTTTTTGTAATCTAAAAATATAGCAAATTGTGCTTGTATTTTAGGTCTTGTTATGGTAAAATTTTCGAAATTGTATAATTGTATACAATCGATACAATCACTTAGTTAAGCCTTTGGAAAGTGTATTATAGTAGCTACAGAATTGAAATAAAAAGTGTGATAAAGTATTAAAAAGTGTGATAAGGTATGAATAAGATAATAATTGTTTGCGGACATTATGGCTGCGGTAAAACAAATTATGCGATTAATCTGGCTATAGAAAAATCTAAGGAGTGTGACAATGTAACTCTTTGTGATTTGGATTTAGTAAACCCATATTTCAGGAGCGCTGATTATGGCGATTTGCTTTCAAGGCATGGAATAAAACTGATAGCTCCTAAATATGCCAATACCAATGTTGATATTCCGGTTCTTCCTGAAGAATTCCAAAGCATTTTTAACAGTGACGGAATAAAGATTATTGATGTTGGCGGTGATGATGCAGGTGCAGTAGCGTTAGGACGATTTAAGAATCAATTGTCTGAAGCAACAGTAGAAGTTCGTTATGTAATAAATAAATTCAGAAATTTAATTGCAGAGCCAATTGATGCAGCAGAGAATTTAAAGGACATTGAAACTGCTGCAAGAATAAAGGCTGATGTAATAATTAATAATTCACATTTAAAACAGGAAACCAATGAAAGCCACATCATGGAAGGCATTGAGTATGGAAAGAAGGTCTCTGAAATTACAGGATTGCCGGTAACTGAAGTGACTGTACCAAGAAGACTTGTTGAGAAAAGAAAAGAAGAAACATTTGAAAAGAAGCTTGAAGGAATGGAGAAGGAAATGCTTACAAAGCTTAATCCGATAGAAATCTATGTAAAGCTTCTTTGGGAATAGGAGGACAAAATGGCAAAAATTACATTTAAGGAAAACCTTTGTAAAGGTTGCGGAATGTGTGTTAATGCATGTCCCAAGAATATTTTGGAACTTGATAAAACACGATTGAACGTTAAAGGCTATCATCCGGCAGTGATTAAGGATCAGGAAAAGTGTATCGGATGTACCTCATGTGCAATTATGTGTCCTGATGTAGTTATAACTGTAGAAAGGTAGAAAAATATGGGAGAAAAGGTTTTAATGAAGGGTAATGAGGCCCTTGCAGAAGCTGCTATCCAGGCAGGCTGCAGACATTATTTCGGTTATCCGATTACACCTCAGACTGAAATCGCAGCTTATATGTCAAAGAGAATGCCTAAAGTTGGCGGATGCTTCCTTCAGGCAGAATCAGAAGTAGCTGCTATTAACATGGTGCTTGGTGCTTCATCAGCTGGTGTTCGTGCCATGACATCATCAAGCTCACCCGGTATCAGCTTGAAGTCAGAAGGTGTTTCTTATATTGCAGGTTCAGACTTGCCTGCACTTATTATTAATGTACAGCGCGGTGGTCCGGGACTTGGTGGTATTCAGCCTTCACAGTCAGATTACTGGCAGGCAACCAAGGCATTAGGTCATGGCGATTTCCAGCTTTTTGTACTTGCACCTTCAACAATTCAGGAAATGGTTGACTTTGTTTCTTTAGGTTACGAGGTTGGTGAAAAGTACAGAATTCCTACAATGATTCTTTCTGATGGTATGTTAGGTCAGATGATGGAACCTGTTGAATTCCCTGAAGCAAAGGAAACAGCACAGGCTGAAAAAACCTGGGCAACTAATGGTCATAAGAACAAGAGAAAGAAAAATATCATCAACTCACTTTATATTGAACCTCAGGTTTTGGAAGACTTGGTTAAAGAACGTTTCGAACGTTATGAAAAAATCAAGGCTACAGAACAGAGAGCAGAAGAATATCTTGTTGATGATGCAGATATCGTAGTAGTTGCATTTGGCGCATCTGCAAGAGTATCAAGAAATGCTGTAAATATGGCAAGAGAAGCAGGTATTAAAGCCGGCTTGATTCGTCCTATTACACTTTGGCCTTTCCCTGAAAATACAATTAAGAAGGCCGTTTCACATACAAAGGATTTCCTTTGTGTAGAAATGAATATGGGCCAGATGGTAGATGATGTTCGTTTGTGTGTTGAAGGAAAATCAGAGGTTTCTTTCTTTGGAAGAACCGGTGGTATGATTCCTACACCTGAAGAAGTATTTAATGAAATTAAGAAGCTTAGCGAAAAGGAGGCAAAATAATGGCAGTAGTATTTGATAAACCTAAGGCATTAACGGATGTTCCTTTTCATTATTGCCCCGGATGTACACATGGTATTGTACATCGTCTGGTAGCTGAAGTTATTGACGAACTTGGTATTGCAGGTGACACCGTTGGTGTTGCATCGGTAGGCTGTTCAGTATTCTCATATAACTATTTTGATTGTGACATGGTGCAGGCTCCTCATGGAAGAGCACCGGCTGTTGCAACAGGTCTTAAGAGATCTTTACCTGATAATGTTATCTTTACATATCAGGGCGACGGCGATTTGGCTGCTATTGGTATGGCTGAGACTGTACATGCTGCAACTCGCGGTGAAAATATAACTGTAATTTTTATTAACAATGCAATATATGGTATGACAGGTGGCCAGATGGCGCCTACTTCATTACCAGGACAGGTTACACAGACAACACCTTATGGAAGAGATACTTCTGTAGCAGGACATCCTATCAGAGTATGTGAATTACTTTCAACACTTTCAGGAACCGCTTTGGCTCAGAGAGTAACAGTTGACAGTGTAAAGAATGTAAACATTGCTAAGAAGGCTATTAAGAAAGCTTTTGAAAACCAGATTAACAAGAGAGGATATTCAATCGTTGAAGTATTGTCAACTTGTCCTACTAACTGGGGTCTTTCACCTGAAGAAGCTTTAAAATGGCTTCAGAATAACATGATTCCTTATTATCCTCTTGGAGTTTATAAGGATGTAACTGCAGAAAAGGAGGCCTGAAATGAAAACTTGTAATATTTTATTGGCCGGCTTTGGTGGCCAGGGTATCCTCTTTGCAGGTAAGGTTTTGGCATATGCGGGATTGATTGATAATAAGCAGCTTACATGGTTGCCTTCTTATGGTCCTGAAATGCGTGGCGGTACCTGTAACTGTAGCGTAGTAATGAGTGATGAATCAATTGGTTCACCATTAGTTGTAACACCTGATGTTTTGATTGCCATGAACTTGCCTTCACTTGAAAAGTTTGCTGGTAAAGTGGTTAAGGGTGGTACAATTATTCTTGACAGTTCAATTATTGATAAAAAGGTTGAACGTGACGATGTAAATGTATTCTATGTAGATGCTACAAAGCTTGCTGAAGAGAATGGAATGGAAGGTCTTTCTAACATTATCCTTGTTGGTAAGATGTTTAAGGAACTTGGCTTCTGTTCTGAAGAAGCATTGTTTAAGGCAATTGACAAGTGTGTTCCTGCAAGGAAGGCAGAGATGGTTGAAAAGAACAAAGAAGCTTTGAGAATTGGTATGGGACAGTAAATTTAACCGGGGTGTGTTTATGAAGGAAGAGATTAGAGAAATAGGTCAGAGAATCAGAGAATTGAGAGAAATATGCGATTGCACAGCAGAAGAGCTTGCGCATGAAATTGATGTTCCCTTGGAGGTTTATCTTGGATATGAGGCTAATGGCGAGAATATTCCCATCAGCGTTATTTATGCTATTGCAAAGAAATTCAAGGTGGATTTTTCTGAAATTATCTCAGGAACCTCGGCTAAATTAAAGACATACCAGGTTGTAAGAAAAGGTGATGGTCAGTCAGCAAACAGATATCCGGGATATCATTTCGAGGATTTAGCTTATCATTTTTCAAATAAAGTAATGCAGCCCTTTATTGTAGTTTTAGATCCTTCTGAAAAAGAAGCGGATTTGGTTACACATAGCGGTGAAGAATTTAATCTTGTGCTTGAAGGATGCGTAATTGTTAATTTTGATGGTAAAGATTTAGTACTTAATGAGGGTGATTCAATTTATTTTGATCCTTCATATCCTCATGGTCAGAGATGCGGAAGCGATAAGCCTGCCAAGTTTTTGACGATGATTGCAGAACTTAAGGTTTGATAATGCAATTAATAAAGCAAAGAGCTGTGATTGCAGGAAAAACAAGAAAAATATAAGAGAATATAAGAAAATTAAGCTTAATGAAGTTTAAAAGAATAAAGCTATAAATATTATAACGGGAGACCGGGAAAGGAAAGTTGAGATGTTAGAACGTTTTTTGCCACGAGTAGAGTTTGATTCCTATGAAGATTTTAAGGAGAACTACAAAGTCGTGGCTCCGGAAAATTTCAACTTTGGATATGATGTAGTTGACTATTGGGCAGATACAGAAAAGGACAAGAAAGCCTTAGTATGGTGTGATGACCATGACCATGAGTACACCTTCACTTTTAGTGATATTAAGAAGTTATCAAATAAGACCTGTAATTTCCTAAAAAGATCAGGTTTGAAAAAAGGCGATGTCTGCTTACTTATCATGAGACAGCGCTATGAGTACTGGATAATTGCGACTGCACTTATTAAAATGGGTGTAATTGTTATTCCTGCTACTTTGCAGCTTACTAAAAAAGATGTTGCTTACCGCGCCAATGCTGCAGGCGTAAAAATGATAATAGCCATTGATGATCCTTATGTAATTGAGCAGATTGAACTTGCAAAACCTGAAATGCCTACTGTTAAATATACAGGTTTGGTAAACGGACATAAGGATGGATGGTTTGATTTCCACAAAGAAATCGAAAATGAATCTGAAGTATTTGACAGACCTGTTGGTTTGGAAGCTACAAAAGGTTCAGATATAATGCAGATATATTTTACTTCAGGAACCACAGGTATGCCTAAGATGGTATGTCATAATTACTATCATCCTTTAGGACACATTGTTACTGCAAAGTACTGGCATCAGGTTCAGGAAAATAAGCTTCACTTAACTAATTCAGACTCAGGATGGGCAAAGTTTGGCTGGGGCAAAATTTACGGACAGTGGATTTGTGGTGCTACAATATTTACCTATGACATGGATAAATTTCAGGCAACAAAGATGCTTGAGATGATTCAGAAGTACAAAATTACCACCTTCTGTGTTCCACCTACAATTTACAGGTTTATGCTTCAGGAGGATGTTGCGGCATATGATTTGTCAAGCGTTGAACATTTCTCAACAGCCGGCGAACCACTTAATCCTGATGTAGTATTAAGATGGGAAAAATTTACCGGAAAGAAGATATATTCAGGATTTGGTCAGACCGAGGGCACAGTACTTATTGCTGACTTCCCATGGTTTGAACCTATTCCGGGTGCTTTAGGAAAGCCTGCCCCGATTTATAATATTAAGCTTGTAAATCAGGACGGTAAGGAATGCGAAAACGGTGAAGAGGGCGAAATAGTAGTTGATGATGTCAATGAAAATCCTCCGGTAGGTTTGTTTGTCGGATATTATAAGGATGAAGAACAAACTGCAAAGGCGTTAGGTACTGGCAGATATAATCTTAAAGATGTTGCATGGCGTGATAATGATGGTTATTACTGGTTTGTTGGACGCCATGATGATGTAATTAAGTGTAGTGGTTACAGAATTGGACCTTTTGAGGTTGAAAGTGCATTGATTGAGCATCCTGCTGTTGTAGAATGTGCTATTACTGCAGCTCCTGATCCTGTAAGAGGTCAGGTAGTTAAAGCTACAATTGTTCTTGCAAAAGGCTATGAACCAAGTGATGCATTAACAAAGGAATTGCAGGAACATGTTAAGAAGGTAACTGCACCTTATAAGTATCCGAGAATTGTTGAATATGTTGCTGAATTACCTAAAACTTTAGGTGGTAAGATTAAGAGAGCACAGATTCGAAACGAGGATATGAACAAAGCCTGAATTTACTTGTGGGATAGCTTGATTTTAATGGCGTAAAAGCTAGATTGAAAACATAAGAATAAGTTAATAGTTGGAAAATTAGGAATATGAGAGTAATAGCAGGAACAAGAAGAAGCATAAAACTTAAGACTTTAGAAGGTATGGAAGTAAGACCTACACTTGACCAGACTAAAGAGACATTGTTTAATGTTTTGCAGCCTATAATATATGATGCGAGATTCCTGGATTTGTACTCAGGAAGTGGTGGAATTGGGATTGAAGCTATGAGCAGAGGTGCTAAAGAATGTGTCATGGTTGAACAAAATCCTAAGGTTATTAAGGTAATAAAAGAGAACTTAGGCCACACTAAATTTGATGATTTTGCCAATCTGATGCAATGCGATGTCTTTTCTGCGATTTCAAGACTGTCAGTTCAAAAGAAGAAATTTGATATTATCTTTCTTGATCCACCATTTAATAAAGGACTTGAGATAGAAACTCTTAAAGCTTTGTCTGAAGCTTCGATTATGGAGGAGGATGCAACAATAGTGGTAGAGTGCTCAAATCTTACTGATTTAAGTAAAGCATCTGATTTTGGCTTTGAGATGATTAAAGAGAAGAGATACTCGTCAAACAGGCATGTGTTCTTCAAATTAACAACTCAGAAATGACCGGTAATTTGTAATTATTGAATACTTTATACTTTTATTATAAAAACTAAGGAAAAGCAAAAGAGTAATATAAATAAAAAAATACCATGGAAAAACCTGATTTGGAATTCCATGGTATTTTGTTTCTTGGTTTGTATGTATTTGTTATTTGAATTGATTGCCTGAATATTAATTCTTTGAAAATGTTATTTTAATTTCTGTTTAAATTTTTAATTGCTGCTTGAATTTGTTATTTAAATTTGCAATTTGATTTTGATATTTTACAAAGAGACTTAATAAATTATTTTGCATTTATTTTTGCCGCATATTCAAGTGCTGCATCAATGTTTTCGCGGAAGTTTTCCTTTCCTACCATTTTTACAACACCCATTCTTTCCATGAGCATATAAGGCTGCTTAGCAGGATGTGAGAAGATAACAGTTATGTTGGCCTTTTCCATTCGGTCAAGCAGGTTTTCTAACTGATAAACGGCTGTGGCATCCATCATTGGAACACTTCTCATACGAAGGATTACAGTTTTTATACCTTCACCGATGTTTTCAATGGTAAGTGATGAAAGCTTGTCTGCGGCTGCAAAGAACATGGGTCCGTCAATCTCATATACGAAGGTTTCTTTGGGAATAACTTTTAATCTTAAGTCATCCTTTCCTTCACCGGGACGTATCCATTCGGTAACATTCATTGAATCAGCCATATTCTTAAGGAAGAGAAGAGATTCAACTACGATACCGATTTCAACAGCTGTAAGTAAGTCTTTGAAGCAACCAACAAGTAGTGTAACAACTAATACAAGTTTATCTGTTAAAGGTGCTTTCTTGATTACATAAGAGATTTCTTTGAAATTACACATCTTAACTGCAACAACTAACAAAACTGCTGCAAGTGAAGCCATGGGGATGAATTCAGCCAAAGGCATCATTAAAAGTAATATGAGTAATACAACGAAGCTGTGAACAATGCCGGCAATAGGTGTTCTTCCACCATTCTTTACATTGTTTGAAGCTCTGGCAACTGCACCTGCAACAGGTACGGCACCGAAGAAACCGCAGAAGATATTAGCAACACCCTGCGCAATCAATTCCTGATTTGAGTTATGCTTTTCACCCATTAAACCGTCTGTTACAACACAGGCAAGTAAGGTAACGATAGCTACTAAAATTGCAAGAGTTAAAGCTGAAGGGAAAAGTTCAACTATTAATTCTGTTGTGATTTTAGGTGCATTAAATTCAGGAAAATGGCTTGGAATTTCACCATAAACTGAACCGATTGTAGCAGTATCTATATCGAAGATTACTGTAATAAGGGTAGTAACAATAATTGCAACGAGCGAATTGGGAATCTTAGGTACAAACTTTTCCATGAGGAGAAGAATTGCAACTGCCAAAACACCAATAGCTACAGTTACGAAATCAATGGTTCCGATTGTTTTCGCATATGCGACAATTCTATCAACATTTTTAACAGGGATAGAATCAAGGTTAAGACCTAAGAAGGATTTGATCTGGCCTGTGAAAATACCGACACCGATTGCGGCGGTAAATCCAAGGGTGATTGTTCTTGGAATGTATTTAAGTAAAACCCCGACTCTTAAGATGCCCATAAGGATTAAAAGGACACCGGCCATTATTGAAGTAATTGCTAAGCCTACCAGTCCGTATTTGGCAACGATGGTGAATACAGTCATTACGGTTGCGGCAGTAACACCACCGATATTAACTTTGCTGCCACCAAGCAGTGAAACGAAAAATCCACCGATAATAGCAGAATAAAGACCTCTTTCCGGAGTAACGCCTGAAGAAATAGCTAAGGCAACTGAGAGAGGAAAAGCAATAACTGCTACAATGACTCCGGCAAGTACATCTTTGGGTAATTGCTTCATGGAATAATTCATCATACATGAAACAAGTTTCGGGCAGAAAGCACTATCGTAAAATTTCTTTTTACACCTGTTTTTCATACAAAACCTCTTTTTAATAAGTAATAATCATACAAGCGAAGATATTATCGCATATGCTTATAAAAGTCAATTAAAACCTACCTATTAAAATGCCTAAAAATATAGGTGTTTTTGAAGGTTTTTTTGTGCTTTTTGTTGCTTTTTGTGGAAAAATAAAATTGAAACTGATATAATTTCGAAACAGTAATAAAAAACGAGGTAAAGAAATGAAAATAGCGATATATCCCGGCAGTTTTGATCCGATTACGCTGGGACATTTGGATATAATTCACAGGGCAGCAAGAATTTCTGATAAGTTAATTATTGCGGTTTTAATTAATAGTGATAAAAAACCAATGTTTTCTTTAGAAGAAAGAATTGAACTTATTAAGAAAGCAACTAAAGGAATTGAGAACATAGAAATTGAAACCTATGGCGGCTTACTTGCGGATTATGCAAGAGAGAAGAAGGCAACCTTTATCATTCGTGGTTTGAGAGCGGTAACAGATTTTGAATTTGAACTTCAGCTTGCCCAAACAAATAAAAAACTCAACCCTGAGGCTGAAACAGTATTTCTTACTACAAGTGTAGAATATTCCTATGTTTGTTCTAAATATGTACGCGATATAGCACGCTTTGGTGGCGATATATCCGCATTTGTTCCGGGAGAGATAGTAGACGACATTAAAAGAAAGTGTATTGAAGAAAGAAACAATCAGTAGAAAAACTGGTTGTAAAGAAATACACAATAGGATATAATAAGTTGTCAGGGCTTTTTTGCCCTTGGGAGGAAGAAATGGCAAAAGTTAAATTTGATATAGGAAAAACAAAGAAAATAATAGATGAAATAGAGGAGTATATTGATACTTCAAAGAAATCCTTACTTATTGGACATAATGTTATAGTTAATCCGGATGTTATTCATGCAAAGCTTGATGAGCTGGAGGTTACAGCACCGGAAGAGTATGAGCGTTGCAGTCATATTCTTAATAATCATGAGAATATTATCCAGGATGCAAAAGAAGAAGCTGATAAGATTTTAAATGCGGCTAATGAAGAAGCCTTTGCAATGATTGAGGATACTGAAATTGTAAGACAGGCTCAGGAAAGAGCTGATGAAATCATGCAGGAAATGGATGAGAAGATTCAGCAGCAGATCGATGAGGTAAACAGCTATTGTGATGCAGTGGTTGCAGAAGCTCAAAGAAATGCGCAGTCAATTGTTGATGAAGCTTATGCATATGTTGATTCTTTACTTGCAGAAGTAGAAAGCGTTATGAAGAATTCATATACAATCATTAAGCAGCGTACAGAAGATGTTAATGATTCTTTGAAGCATAACCTTGACATTGTTATTAACAATAGAAGAGATATTGCTTTAAGAAATAATCCTGAAGCAGCATTAGAACAGGAAGAATATGAAGATAATAATTCTGAAGTAACTGATTTGACTCAAAACAATGACGAAGATGTTGTTATTGTTGAAGAAGATGATGACGAAGAATAATTATATATTTCATCGTTGATGAAACATGGGCTAGTACCGGATTCGACGGGGATTTTGAAGTCATGTAAGCCATTGATGGCGGGGCACCATCTAAAAAGCTCTAAATTAAATATAAACGCTAATAACAATTTAGCTTACGCTGCCTAAGCTGCAGCTGTCGGCCTGATTAGACCTGCATGGTCAGTGTCCGGCATCATCATTGACAGGAAACGATATGTACAAAGCTTTGAGTATATAGGCGTATTATGAAGCTACTGAAGGTGAAAGCGCGTCTGTTTGCTTTTACCGGAGGGAATGTCCGATAGCAGACTATAATGGAAGAAAGCGTGAGGGATAGGTTTTCGGACAGGGGTTCAACTCCCCTCTGGTCCAGCATATAACGAGCATAGGTTTGATACAATGATTTCGGTCAGTATCAAGCCTTTTTT
>JAKSSA010000055.1 GCA_024403335.1 Lachnospiraceae bacterium | reverse complement strand
GATTACAAAACTGCAAAAGACCAATCTTTTCTTTTCATGGTTGTCCTTGTAATTTTAGCATGTGGATTAAACTTCTTCATCGTTAAGGCCATGTTCAAGCCGCTTGACCATATCAACGATGCACTCGATACTATCGCATATGGACAAATCGGAAAGAAGGTTGATGAAAAGCTCGTAAAGAGAGCCGATGAATTAGGTCTTCTTTCTGAAAACATCGAAAAGACAAGAGAAAGTCTTTATGAATCTGTTTCTAAGATTATGACAAGTGCTGACAGTGTTAAGAATGCAGTTTCCAATCAGCAACAGAAACTTGACGTATTGAGAGATAATCTTACAGATGTTGCAAGCAGCAGCGAAGAGATTACCGCAAGCTGCGAAGACGCAAGTGCAAACGTAACAATGATTTCAGAATCAACTTCTGAACTCAAAAATGTTATTGCAGGTATTGCTGAGAAAGCTTCAGAAGGTGCCAAGGCATCAGATCACATGAACCAGGAAGCTGAAAAGGTTAAAGCAGACAGCGAAGCATCCATCGCTAATGCAAAGAAGCTTCTTAATGAAAGTATTACTATCTTGAAGAAAGCCATTGAAGATTCAAAAGAAGTTGAAAAGATTAATAGTCTTTCCGATTCAATCCTTGAAATTTCAAGCCAGACAAACCTTCTTGCACTCAATGCATCTATCGAAGCTGCAAGAGCAGGCGAAGCAGGACGCGGTTTTGCAGTTGTAGCAGGTGAGATCGGCAAACTTGCTTCTGATACCAACAATACAGTCAGCACAATCAAAGAAGTTGCAAAGAATCTTATCGGTGCCGTAGAAAATCTCAGCAGTTGTGCAAAGGATATCATGAGCTTCCTTGAAACAACAGTTATCAGTGATTACGAGAATATGGTTGCTGTAGGTGAACAGTACAGCATAAATGCATCCAACATTAAAGCTATTGTAGATGACTTCAGTCAGGCAAGTGAAGAGGTTTACCAGGAAATCACCACAATGGCTGATATGCTTGTAAACACAAGTAAGGCAGTTGAAGAAAGCTCGATCGGTGTAACAAGAATCACTGAAAACAATGCAGATATTTCAGAAAGAGCCGGTGATATCTATAACATCGCTGAAGAAACTTCACTTCAGGCAGAGGACTTAATCAAGGCTGTTAAAAAATTCGAACTGTAATATCGTAGCATAACAATATTACAACATAGTGTGTGATAGCATCATTACATATTAGCATCTTGGCATATCAGCAAAATTGCGCTATGACATAATAACATAATAACATAATAACATAATAACATAATAACATAATGGCATAATGACATAATGACATGAGCCAATGATGGAATATTAACATCATATGGCTTAACAATGAAGCTTGAAGCAGCAATGCTAATTTGCTATCAGAGTTTTCAAACCACTTAGCTATTAAATTTATAGGTTATGAAGTAATAAAGCCGGCAGAATCACATCTGCCGGCTTTTTTAACATTCTGTATGAAAGCTAATTTATTAAACCTTATAATAGCATTTTATAAAAAAACTTTTATTTAGGACTTTTTAGATCTTTTGTTTAGAACTTATACTTAGGTATTATTAAAACCCGCTTTAGCACTGCTTAATAAGTCTGATATAAAACTCTGTTGCATTTGCAATCTCTTCCAAGCGAATATGCTCATCATTTCCATGAATTGTTCCTCGTTCTTCAGAAGTCATCTCAGTAGCAGAAAAACGATATACTCTGTCAGATATTCTTCCATAATGGCGACTGTCTGAGCACTGTACCATAAGATAAGGAGAAACCACACAACCCTTCCAGGTATCCTCTACTGCTTTTTTTACTCTATCCCATCCTTCACAATCAGTTCTTGAAATCGGGCTTGGGTTAAAGCCATTAATAACATTTAATTCAACTCTGTCATTATCAATAGTCTTTTTCAAATGATTCAGAACAACATCCATGTTTTCGTCAGGATTAATACGAATATTTGTAACCATTTTTGCTTCAGGTGGAATAACATTAAACGCTTTAGAGCCCTGTATAGTTGTAAATGCAACCGTAGTTCTCAAAAGAGCATTCATTTCACCGCCTGTTTTCTTACAAAGCATATTCAATACTCCCGAAAACAACCAAAGATTGGCAAATATCATTCTATAAACAAAGCTTGATCTTCTTCCAAGAGTATCAAACATTTCAGCAACAGGCTTTGTTATGTGATACTTTAAAGGATTCTTTTCAACTCTTCTGACTGCCTCAGAAAGGACAACAATAGGTGAGTTAGGCTTTGGCGCTGATGCATGTCCGCCTGCACTTTTCACAGTATACTCAATATTAAGCATTCCCTTTTCAGCAATACCTACTAAACCGCATTTTTCCTTTACACCAGGGAATACATCCCTTACGACTGCACCGCCTTCATCAACAACCATTTCAAGTTCAATGCCATTTTTCTCAAAATAATCAACAATATTAATTGCGCCGGCTCCATTAATCTCTTCACCACCTGAAAATGCAAAGTAAATATCATTTTCAGGTGTAAAACCTTTTGCAATCAGCTCATCTGCTGCAGTAAGCACGCCATTAAAAGTTACCTTTGTATCAAGAGTACCACGCCCCCACATGATTCCATTTTCAATCAATCCGTCAAATGCAGGCTTGGTCCATTGATCTTCGTTTACAGGGACAACATCATAGTGTGCCATTAGTACAGAAGGCTTTCCTGTACGTTTACTTCCCTTAAAACAAAACAACAAACCTCTGTCTGGTAATTTCTCAAAAGAGCAAACTTTAAAAACATTCGGATAAAGCTTTGGCAATAAATCAATAAGCTTTTCAAACTCTGCATCATCTTCAAGCGAGGAATCAACATTTGAAACAGTTTTACACTTTACAAGCTGCTGAAGGTTATTCACAGCCTTTTCCTTATCGAATACTTCAGCACTTACCTCGCAAGCTGTATCTTCTTTTGGCTTGAAAGCTATTGTTCTTGATATTACAACTACTGCCAACACAAAAACAATGCCCAAAATTATATATAAAGCTACCATATATTCCTCCCATATTATTACAAATCACACTATCTTACACATGACTTATATCTTTCCTTTTTTGTAAAGAACACGCGCTACTATCAAAGTAAAAATAACACCTACCGGAACCATTATTCCAACAGTACCTGCATTAAGCGCAGGAATAAAAATAAACAATAAAAGCATGAGGATAATCGGAGCTATTGAAAGCTTCCACTGCTTTGATACAAATACAACAGCAAGTCCACCAAAAAGCGCAGGTAAAAGCTGTGCAAAAGAAGCATTAAGTACAGGTGACTCCAAAACAGGTGTCAGAGGGATAATAAGAATTACCCCAACGATAATAATCACAGTTGTAACAATGCTTGATACTGCAATTGAAATAGTTGAAATAATTTCTCCTTCTTCAGAAGATGCCTTCACATTTGCACGCTGCATAGCATCCAGAGCACAGGGAAGCTTAAGATTGGAAATATTACCTGTTACAAATGAGAGATAAGCACCACCTGCTCCAAGCATTGGAACATAGGTCAGCATTTCTATAACTCCTACTGCCCAATACATCGGAAGCACTGCAAGAATACCATTAAACAACGGGCCCCATTTGGGTAAGACGCCATAAATTATACAAACTGCCAAAGGAAAAGCCATAATAAGGAAAAACAAGCTAAGGCCCCATATTCTTCCCCATACGTGTATTTTTTCAAGATATGTAAGTTCATTACTATTTTTTCTCATCTCGCCCCTCCTAACCTAACCAGTTTGTAAAAGGAATTGCTGCTGCCATACCAACAATCAAGCTTATCGGAAGTGCATAGTCATTCATCCATGTAACCTTCTTTTTTGTCGCTATCAATCCACAAACAGCCATGGTGATTGCGCTTACAAAGAATACGCATACCGGAATCAGACCTGATGCATCACCTTTTGAAAGATTTGTAACATCGCAGAACACATATCCTAAAAAAGCTGAAATCATACCAATAAACATCGCATTGCTCAAAATTTCTCCCCAATGTTTATCCTTGTTTTCAATCTTATGAACTCCGCTTTGTATCTTTTTAGTTAATAAGGGTACTAGGAACAATCCAATTGCAATACCACTTGTCATAACAATTGCTACTGTTGCATAATCCGAAGCAGAAGTTATTCTTGTCTGTGTACCAAGCCCAAGCTGAGTAAGCGCATTTCCTGCTGCCACTGCTTCATAGGTAAGTGAGCCAACAACAGAAAGTCTCAACCATGGAAGTGGGATGCCAAGGGATACCGAAAGTGAAATAACACCAACCAAAATTGCAATCGCAGGCGCAATTGTAAATACAATTGCAGAAGTAATTGTCTTTTTAATAACCTTTTTGTCCATTCCTTTTTCTTTAGCTCTCTTAACAGCTTTCAAAAGGAAAAATACAGACTGGCCCAACACAGCCGCAATAATCAAACCAACTATTACGAACAGTACAGGACTGTTTACATTAAACTCCATAGCGTTTACCTCTTTTCAATAAAAATAATAACTTGCATGTAAATATTCAATTACATAAACACATATACTTATATAACCACTTTAAAGCGTCAAAGTCAATGGTATTATTTCACTAACACAAAGTTTTTCCATCACCCTTTGGCATATCAAGCTTCATTATCTTAGCTATTGTCGGGGCAATATCGGTTATATTCACATTTTCAAGTTTTTTACCCTTCTCGAAAGGTTTTCCACAAAGCCAAAGAAGTGCTTTTGCTGTTGGGTGTTCAACCCCAAAGCCATGATCTCCAAGATGATCAATTTCGCAGTTTCTGTCGACAAACCCATATCCCTCTTCTGCCTGAACGGCTATTTCGACATCTTTATCAGCATGCAGTTCTCTTAGTCTTTCCCTGTCAAGAACATAATCTATGTGAAGTTCCTTCTTGTTTTTGTTTAGATATTCAATAGTCTTTTCATAGTTTTCAGTAAAAATATAAGCTCCCATACCAAAGCTTTGCGCTCTCGCATTGCCTATATTTTCATTATCACCATTTGCCTCAACAAGCATTTCATCCAAGGGCACATATCCATTAGTCACATTTTCCTGACCATGGTCTGACATAACTATAAATATTGTTTTTTCTTCCAAACCATTTGTTCTGACTGCATCTATAAGCTTTTGCAGCCTGTCATTCATCTTTTGTATTGATATTTCATCTTCTGCACTTCCTACGCCGTAGTCATGCCTTGTAAAATCTGTTCCGGCAAAATGAATGGTCATCAGTTCAGGAGGTCTTTTCTTTTCTAAAAGTCGCTCGCAAAGAAATTCTATATAATCATTTAGGTCATCCATTTTTATACTTTTACGAACCTTCTTGCCGTATTTAAGCTCAGTTTCAGCAAGCCACAAAACAGATGAATATTTAAATATCTGCAAAGCAGGATTCTGCCCACGCAAGGTCATTATTTCAGCGAAATCATATTTTATTTTCGGGCACTTACCTGACACAGGCCAAAGCATGGAAGCAACATGATTTCCCTTTTCGTAAGCAGCCTCCCACAAGGTTTTTCTGCCTATATCCTTAACCACCCAATACCAATGTTTCAAATCAGTCGGC
This sequence comes from Lachnospiraceae bacterium, assembly GCA_024403335.1. Classification (GTDB taxonomy): domain Bacteria; phylum Bacillota; class Clostridia; order Lachnospirales; family Lachnospiraceae; genus JAKSSA01. The sequence continues at coordinate 5,302 of JAKSSA010000055.1, read as the reverse complement.
ACATCAGGCTGAAAAAACTGGTTGTGATAAATATTATGTTTATCAGGCATTACGCCTGTAATTGCTGATGTATGAATGGGATATGTGATTGTTGGAAAAACTGTGGTCATACTATCAGTGAAAGACCCATTTTCCGTTAAGTATTTAAATGCCGGCAAGTCAAGTAGATTCTTTGCATCCGGTCCTGCCAGCGCATCAACAGAAATAAGAATAACATTATAATCAGATTTTCTTTTTCCCATATATTCCTCCAATATCGATAATCTTTGTCATTATAGCATACTCTGTTTAATAAGCATATCAATAACGAAAGATTGCAGGAAAATTCTAAGCATATATTAATAAAAAGCTTTAATTGTTGTGTTATAATATGTGCATCATTTCACTTTGGGAGGTTTATTATGTGGAATAGAGCAGAATTGAAATCAAAGGCCAAAGATTTGCTGGCTAAAAATTATTGGAAAATGCTACTGGTTGCATTGATTCTATCATTGATAACAGGTACCGGTTCATCATCAGGACGCGATGACACAGACACAGGTGTAAGCATTATTACTGATGCAAAAGATTCTTTTAATGAAATAAAGTATTTTATAAACGACCCTGCTGAAGCAATTTCTTCAAATTTCGATGGAATCTTTAATGGAACAGATGCCGCAGAAAATGATAATCATATTGCTGAACTTTTCAGTGGAAAAGTTCTTCCCTGGTATACAAAATACGGCTTTGTTTTCAATACATTTTTAGCATTAAGTATTGTTTTTGCCATCTTACTTTCTCTTTGCATTGGATTATTATTAGCATTTTTCCTTGTTTATCCTTTAAAGGTCAGCTGCAGAAGGTTCTTCCTTATCAACTATGATACAGATTCAAAAGCAGAGCCTAAAGAAATGGGATATGTGTGGAGATCTAACAATACAAAAAATGTCGGCATTACAATGTTTATGAATGACATCATCATATTCCTGTGGAGTTTACTCTTAATTGTCCCTGGCATTATGAAGGCTTATTCATACAGGATGGTTCCTTACATTTTAGCTGAAAACCCTGACATGAATTGGCGTGAGGTTTTGAAAACCAGTGAAGAGATGATGATGGGACATCGCTTTGACACTTTCGTTTTGGACTTATCATTCATAGGTTGGTTTATTCTTTCAGCTTTAACTTTAGAAGTACTTAGTATCTTTTATGTTAATCCTTATTATCAGCAGACATGTGCTAATCTTTACAGAGCATTATCACCTAAAAAGAAGTTTTATGAAGATGACAATACAATAGTATTTTCTGAAAATGACTTTGAAAAGCGCGAATACTAATACTTATTACCTGATACTCGATACTTTTTACTTAACAGTTGATAATTACTTAACACTTAAAACTTAATAGCTGATTGTTGCTTAACAGCTGCAACTTAATTTATAATTAATACTATAAAAACACTCTAAATGTAACATGATTTTATCCTCCTCGCCGGATAAACCGGTAAAGAGAGCAAAATCAATGCTCAACTAACATTTAGAGTGTTTTTTTAATAATTATTGCCCTTTTTGTTTTATTTTTCCAGATTCTTTACATATAAAAATAAATTTTGGTTATTAGCACCATAATCGCTTACCGGAATAATCTCCATCATAACCTGCTTAAATACATCGCCAAATTTTCTTCTGTAAAAAATATGTAAAGAAGTGTGATTGGATTCAAAATATTCTTTGATATATGCTGTATCAGTGCGCTTAAGATATTCTTCCAAATCATCTTCGTGCACATAGCCGTTTTCGCCAAATGCTCTAAGCCACTTAGAAATTGAATTTGAAAATCCCATTTCAATTGATTTCTCACTGTTATCCATATTAACAATCCGATATGAATCGTTATCAAGATTTATTTTAAGTATCTTGGTATAGGAATCACACAAAACCTTATGGGCTTCCTGCTGGCCTCTTCTGTCTACACCTTTATTTTTATAATATGACGCCTTGGCATCATACATTCTTTTATCAGCAACTATTGCCAATTGTCTTGCCGTATATTCAGGATATTCCTCTTTACTGGTAAAACCATATGAAACCGATAAACCGTCAATCAGCTTACAAGACCAGTTTGCTATTTCATAATCGAAATCCTTAACAAGTTCCTTAATCTTGTCATCATTACATAATAATAAAGCAACAAATTCATCTCCGCCTATTCTGTACAACTTTCCATACGGTCCGAATATGTTTTTCATACACTGGCCCGAGCCAAAAATCAATTCATCACCTGCAACATGCCCTATAGAATCATTAATTACTTTAAGCCCGTTTACATCAAGTGAAATATAAGCAAAGTCAATTTTCTGCTCATCATATGCGTCCAAATCTTCCTCATATGCACGCCTGTTTAATAATCCTGTAAGTTCGTCGGTCTGAGCCTTTCTTATTAAATTTTCTTCATTTTGTTTTTCTTCTTCAATAATTCTTGTAGCAAAAATAACTTTTAAAGGCTTCCCACTCTCATCACTTTCCATTGTTATAAATGTTGCAAGAAACCAGCCTGCGTCCTTTCCCACAAGCTGTGTAGAAATAATCTGCTTATCCTGCATCCTGTCAGCAAGCGTAGTCATATCAGTAAAAGCTAAGGCTTTATCTATATATTCATCGGTTATAGACTCGCACATGACCTGTTTCATCATACTGATCGCGCCATCCGGATGATTCACTATTTCTTTCACCCGGTCTCTTGCCTTAAATTCAAAAACCGTATCATCTGCTAAATTAATAGCATGCAAACTATAGAAAACACTACCAAGAGTTTCAAGCGTCGCATAATATTCATTTTTGTCGTTTAAAGCTGCCTGCCATGCTATCAGCAGTTCCTGCTCCTTACGGACAACATCATCTGCATCATAATGATATCCTCTAAGAGAATAACCGCCTTCAACTTTCTGAGATGTTCCTCCACATCTGACATAGCGAACGCCCTTTGTCGGATGTATCCACTGATAAGTATTTTCATCATGCTGTCCCTGCTTCATTCGCTCAACACTCTGTAAAACAGACATTACCGCTTCAGGCTTTATTCTTGAAAACCAATCTGTATAGGTCTTTTCAGGCGTGCGTTCTTTACCCTCAATACCAAGAAGTCTCTTCATGGTATCATCAACAAACATTTTAGGTTCTTCACCATCAATTAATTCAATACGCCATATTCCCATGTTTGCAGACGCTGCTATTTCGAGAATTTCTTTAACATCCCTGAATTCACCTGTCTTCTTTTTGTCTTTTGGCATATGCATCGCTCCTAACCGTTTTGTTCATAACTGTCAGTTAATTACTGTTTTCAACAGGATACTGCAAAACCAAATGCTATGGTATGCAATACTTTAGTCCTATATTTATTATATCAGATAATTTATAAATATAACATATGCAACTCAGAAAAAATCATATGAGGATGATTTTATTAGCTTAAAGCTCATAGAAGGCAATATAACAAGTCATATAAAAAAGCTTCCCAGGATTACTCTCTTGAATCTTTTAATAACAAATTATTAATCATTACATTTAATAATGTCAAATGCATTCATTCTAGGCAAATCTAAAATCTTCTTTTTTTCTTCACTATTCAAATTTATTCTTTTAATAATATTTCTAAAAAGATTCAATGTTGTTTTGTTATATTCAACTATTTTCTCATCCATTTTTCTTTTATATTTTTTACTTATACATTCTAAAATGTATACTACACAAATGTCTGTTCCAATTATAATGCTATTGTTTTCAGACCAAGCACCAGTATTTGAATACCACATGTAGCCATTTGCATGTGACAACATTTGACTCTCACGATAATCAAGGATCATTAATCTTGCTTCTATATTAAAATCCTCACCTACTTTATTCAAAAAATCGCATACATATTCCGTAATAGTTTTCGTCAAACAATTACTATCTACCAAATAGCCAAGCGTTTTTCCAAAATTAATACGAAAAGCTTGTTCAAAGCAATTACCATTAATATTCTCTTTATAATATAAGAATGCCTGTAGCATAACATCAAAATACTCTTCATTTGCATTTCTTTTCTTCTGAATTATACTATGGAATTTCATCAATTCAACATAATATTCATTGTCGCAATGTTCATGAAAATAATAGAATACAGCAAGCGTTTCAACCAAAGTCTTCCATTTTGACTTAACTTGTTCTGACAAGCTCAATATAGAATCATATGCCATATCTATAATGATAAACGCAATTGTATTTAATGTATCAGCAACATAATTATCCGCTATACCGCCATAAGTTAAAAGAAAACTACTAACCCGATTCAATTCTTTCGCCTGATTAATAGTAGCCTCCAAAAAGTTGTAATTTGGTAGCTCTTTAAATAAAATATTTGACCAAAACGAAAGATTACTTGAGTTACTTGGCAATGTTGAATATTCCTCTAAAATCAACTCCAAGATGTCCACCAAGCAACATGATTCTTCTATATTATTATAATAGGTATTATCATTAGGATGAACATACCAACTAAGTTGGCTATAAAGCTTAAAAAACTTTTGGCCAAGATATTTATCTACCATATAGCGATAACTTAAATCTTTATCAATAAAAAATGGATTTTGCATCTTAGCTATTTTTTCAATAGATTTCTTAGTATACTGATTCTTCAATAAATCACAGCAAATATTAATTGTCTCGTTATATTTTGTGAGCAAGTCATTTGGAATTTGTACAACACTTGCAATATCATTAAACCTTTTGTATTGATTATATTCTATAAAAACATATTGATTTTTAAGAATAATTTCATTAATATCCAAACAGTCATCCGACAAACAAAATCTCTTTATAGCCAAGCCCTCAAGAATATTTCGTGCATTCATAAAAACACATGGGCTATGTATTAATTCTCTATCATAAAATAGATTTTTAACCAGTCCCAATGCATTAGAAGTTATATATAAGTCAAATATCTCAACAGTGCTACGTCCCGCCTCAATATTATTAGATTTTTCCACTAGTTTCTTATTATACTCAAACAACATTCCATACAAATTATCTAATAATTTTCTGATATCATCCTCGTTCATATTAACCTCTCTATCTTTGCCCATCAAGTGCAAAAATCAATCCAACATTGTTCTTAAACTGTATTAATACATTTTAATCGAAAAACATAGATACATCGCCCATATTGAGATTTGGAGTATAACTAGTATCTTACTAAATAATATACTCCAGCCTCTGGTTAAAATTAGAAAATCTGTTATTCATCCGCACGTACCTCGCTAACATTTCCCTTAATATCAAGTAAT
>JAKSSA010000054.1 GCA_024403335.1 Lachnospiraceae bacterium | reverse complement strand
CTAATAATTCATTCATGATTATCCCTCCATTTCTATGTACTAATATTTTATCACGAATTTGAAAAAAGTCAATCAAAATGTTATGATATTGTAACATTTAGTTCATCACATGTTACAGACCTTACCCAGCAAACTGTGGCATATCATGATTTACCTCCGCCCTATAGTAACTGCTTATGCTACTTCCTGCATTGAACAAGCTGATATGCTTGTTATCCTAAAGCATTTATTGTAAGCATGCCTAAAGAAGGCATACAATCAATAATAATATAATCATAAAATTCTCTGGCTTTACTTATATATTGCCTTAATATAGTTTCTCTACTAATTACTCCTATCAAAGATATTTCCAAACCTGATAATTCAATGTTTCCTGGCAAAAAATCAATTCCCTCTATATGATGATGCACACCTTCGCTAACCATAACTGGTTCATCATTTATTAATTTCAACATAGCAGAAGCAAGTGAATACTCTAATTGATCCGGCTCGTCAAATCCCAAGCTAATTGTTAAAGACCCTTGAGGATCAGCATCAATTAATAAAACTCTTTTTCCTTCTTTAGCCAATCCAACTCCTAGGTTTACGCAAGTAACAGTTTTACCTACTCCACCCTTTTGATTCGCAACAGCAATTACTTTACACATAGTGTTATCTCCTTTCAAAGTCATTTAAACAAAAAAGACGCCCTCCATTTAGGAAAGCGTCTCAAAATAGACTTTTTAAAAACTTGTCGTTCACAATAAATGCATAATTACAACTTATCGTGCACTACATTTCATAACAATGTTGCAAAATTGTTGCAAAAAAACAAACAACAAGCCTCAAAATACGCTATAGAGCCAATTACTCGATGATAGATGCTACTCTACCTGAACCTACTGTTCTACCACCTTCACGGATAGCGAATCTAAGACCCTGCTCCATAGCGATAGGATGAATAAGTTCGATTGTCATTTCGATGTTGTCACCAGGCATGCACATTTCAACACCTGCAGGAAGGTTAACAACACCAGTAACGTCAGTTGTTCTGAAGTAGAACTGAGGTCTGTAGTTACCGAAGAAAGGAGTATGACGTCCACCTTCTTCTTTGGTAAGAACGTAAACCTGACCTGTGAACTTGGTATGGCACTTAACTGTACCGGGCTTGCAAAGAACCTGACCTCTTTCGATGTCTGTTCTAGCTACACCACGAAGGAGTGCACCAATGTTATCACCAGCCTGACCTTCGTCAAGAAGCTTACGGAACATTTCGATACCAGTTACAACAACTGTTCTATTTTCTTCCTTGATACCAACGATTTCAACTGAATCATTAAGGTGAAGTGTACCACGTTCTACTCTACCTGTAGCAACTGTACCACGACCTGTGATTGTGAATACGTCTTCAACAGGCATAAGGAAAGGCTTATCTGTTTCACGAACAGGATCAGGAATGTATGAATCAACTGCATCCATAAGTTCCATAACCTTGTCACCCCATTCACTGCTAGGATCTTCAAGAGCCTTAAGAGCTGAACCCTGAATGATAGGAGTATCATCGCCAGGGAATTCATATTCGTTAAGAAGTTCTCTGATTTCCATGTCAACGAGTTCAAGAAGTTCAGGATCGTCAACCATATCACACTTATTCATGAATACTACGATGTAAGGAACACCTACCTGACGAGCAAGAAGGATATGCTCTCTTGTCTGAGCCATAACACCATCAGTAGCAGCAACTACGAGGATAGCACCGTCCATCTGAGCAGCACCAGTGATCATGTTCTTAACATAGTCAGCGTGTCCAGGGCAGTCAACGTGAGCATAGTGACGATTGTTTGTCTGATACTCAACGTGTGCTGTATTAATGGTAATACCTCTTTCTCTTTCTTCGGGAGCCTTATCGATATTTTCGAAGTCTACCTTAGCATTACCTGCTACTCTTTCAGCCAATACCTTAGTAATAGCTGCTGTAAGAGTTGTTTTACCATGGTCTACGTGACCGATGGTACCAATGTTACAATGGGCCTTGCTGCCTCTTTCAAATTTAGCTTTTGCCATTTCAAAAGTCCTCCTTAAGTATTAAAGCATCTACCCGGCTTCCGGATAAATGTTCGGCACTATGCCGTATTAGAGTACATTGCGCACTCTAAAAAATTATTACGCTTGTAGCCCTAATTATATTAAATTTAGGGTACAATTTCAAGCATTTTTTTCTCACACACCCTATTATTTCGGATAACAGAGATTAATAATGCTTATTTATTCTTCAAAACCTTTTCCTGAACACTCTTAGGTACAGGAGCATACTCAGCGAAGAACATTGAGAATGCACCACGACCCTGTGTCTTAGAACGAAGTGATGTTGTATAACCAAACATTTCTGACAAAGGTACGAAACCTCTGATAAGCTTTGTTCCGTTAACATCTTCCTGTCCTTCGATACGGCCTCTCTTCTTTGTGATATCACCAAGAATATCGCCTAAGTATTCTTCGGGAACAGTTACTTCAACTCTCATGACAGGTTCAAGTAAAACAGGATCAGCCTTCTTCATAGCATCCTTAAATGCAAGTGAACCAGCAATCTTGAATGCCATTTCTGATGAGTCAACTTCATGGTATGAACCACCATGACAGTTAGCATGAACACCGATAACAGGGAATCCGCCAAGAGTACCGCACTTCATAGCATCTTCGATACCGGCCTGTACTGCAGGGATGTATTCCTTAGGAATTTCACCACCAACAACAGTGTTCTCAAATTCAAAGGTCTTCTCGCCGTTAGCATCCATAGGACTGAATGTAACCTTGCAATGACCATACTGACCACGACCACCTGACTGCTTTGAGTACTTATGATCAACATCAACTTCCTTGGTGATACCTTCCTTGTATGCAACCTGAGGTGCACCAACGTTAGCTTCAACCTTGAATTCTCTTAACAATCTGTCTACGATAATTTCAAGATGTAATTCACCCATTCCGGCGATGATTGTCTGACCTGTTTCTTCATTTGTTGTAACTCTGAATGTAGGATCTTCTTCAGCAAGCTTAGCCAAAGCTTCACCCATCTTTGCCTGTCCGGCCTTTGTCTTAGGTTCGATAGCAACATCGATAACCGGTTCAGGGAATTCCATAGATTCAAGGATAACAGGACGCTTTTCATCACAAAGAGTATCACCTGTTGTTGTTACCTTCAAACCTACTGCTGCAGCAATATCACCTGAGTAAACTCTTTCGAGGTCTTCACGCTTATTTGCATGCATCTGAAGGATACGACCAAAACGTTCCTTCTTATCTCTTGAAGAGTTCAAGATATATGAACCTGCAGCTGCTGTACCAGAGTAAACTCTGAAGAAAGCAAGCTTTCCAACAAACGGGTCAGTCATAATCTTGAATGCCAATGCAGCGAAAGGTTCTTCGTCGCTTGACTTAACAGCTACATCATTTCCGTCCAAATCAGTACCCTTAATATCAGGAACATCTGTAGGAGCGGGAAGATACTCAACAACTGCATCAAGTAACTTCTGAACACCCTTATTTCTGTAAGCACTACCACAGCATACAGGAATGATTTCTGTTGAAATGGTTGCTTTTCTAAGTGCTGCCTTTAACTCTTCTGTGGTAATTTCTTCTTCCATGAAGAACTTATCCATTAATGCTTCATCTGTTGCACAGATAGCTTCGATCATTGCATCACGATATTCCTGAGCTGTATCCTTCAAATCATCAGGAATGTCAGTGATTTCAATCTGGTCACCCTTATCATCAAGATAGTAATAAGCCTGCATTTCGAATAAGTCGATGATACCCTTAAAGGTATCTTCCTTACCGATAGGGATCTGAAGCGGAACAGGATTCTTTCCAAGTCTCGTCTTGATCATGCTTACTACGTTCTCAAAGTTTGCACCTGAGATATCCATCTTGTTAACGAATGCCATTCTGGGTACATGGTACTTGTCTGCCTGTCTCCAAACAGTTTCAGACTGCGGTTCTACACCGCCTTTAGCACAAAATACACCAACTGCACCATCGAGTACACGAAGTGATCTTTCTACCTCTACGGTAAAGTCAACGTGTCCGGGTGTATCAATAATATTGATTCTGTATTCCGGTGCACCCTTAATCTTCTCATGTCTGTATTCCTGTGTCCAGTGACATGTTGTAGCAGCTGAAGTAATTGTGATACCTCTTTCCTGTTCCTGCTCCATCCAGTCCATGGTAGCTGTACCTTCATGAGTATCACCAATCTTGTGATTAACTCCGGTATAATACAAAATTCTTTCTGTAAGTGTTGTCTTTCCGGCATCAATATGAGCCATGATACCGATATTTCTGGTATGTTCCAGTGAATATTCTCTTCCTGCCAAGGTCTTTTCCTCCTAAAAAATTGCAACCCCAATTAGAATGAAACTGGGCATCTTTCGAACCCAATCATACGAATGAAGATACCCTTTGTTACCTTGTTGAATGTATTACCAACGATAATGTGCGAAAGCCTTATTAGACTCAGCCATCTTATGCATATCTTCTTTTCTTGATACTGCCTTACCTGTGTTGTTAGATGCATCGATGATTTCGCCTGCAAGTCTGTCAACCATGGTCTTTTCGCCTCTCTTACGTGAGAACATTGTGATCCAACGAAGAGCGAGAGCCTGTCTTCTCTCAGGACGAACTTCGATAGGTACCTGATATGTAGCACCACCGATACGTCTTGCCTTAACTTCCAATAAAGGCATTACATTTGCCATTGCTGCTTCGAATACTTCTACAGCATCCTTACCTGTCTTTTCAGCAACTAATTCGAATGCTCCGTAAACGATCTTCTGGGCTGTACCCTTCTTACCGTCGAGCATAATGTTGTTGATTAATTTTGTGACAATCTTATTGTTGTAAATAGGATCTGCCAACACATCTCTTTTCTGAATATGTCCTTTACGTGGCACGTTCCTTCCCTCCTTAATATCGACTTATAAATAAGCCATTAATTCAACGGTACTCACATTACTGTGTTCATGCTCGGGAAATCTATTTTGCTGCAGCCACACTCCAAAATGAAACCCTGGCATTCTACAAACCTTTCGGTCCTTGTAATGATTGTAAAATTTCTTGTTATCTGTTTTTGCTAATTATTTCTTCTTAGCGTCTTTAGGTCTCTTTGCGCCATACTTAGAACGAGCCTGTCTTCTGTTGGCAACACCTGCTGTATCAAGAGTACCACGAATAATATGATATCTTGTACCAGGAAGATCCTTTACTCTACCGCCACGGATAAGAACAACGCTATGTTCCTGAAGGTTATGTCCTTCACCGGGAATATAACTTGTTACTTCAATACCGTTTGAAAGACGAACTCTAGCAATCTTACGTAAAGCTGAGTTAGGCTTCTTAGGTGTAGCGGTCTTAACTGCTGTACAAACGCCTCTCTTCTGAGGAGAAGAAAGATCGGTTGTCTTCTTGTTCAATGAGTTGTAGTTCTTCTGCAATGCGGGTGCAGTAGACTTCTTAACTACTGAACTTCTGCCCTGTTTTACTAATTGGTTAAATGTAGGCATGAAACTTTTCCCTCCTAAATTTGTAAATGCTTTGTTTCTTTGTGGCCGCATTTATTTGCACACAAAAAGTAGACACTTTTCGACGCGCAATAGTTATTTTAACAAACCATGTCAATAATGTCAATCAGTATTTAATGTACATATTTAACAAATTTCATCTATTAAAAATGCCCTGCATTATACAGGGCATCAGTTATTTTTAACCTTTAGTTTCTTATCTTAAGTTTTTAATACCTTTCCGGTACATTCCCTATGCGAAAGGATTTTCTGTAGGATAAAGCATTCCCTTAGGCTGATTGAAACCAATTTCAGTAACGCCTAAATACTTGAAGATTTCATATAAAGCCTTGCCATGGTTACCAAAAGCAACTGCTCCATGATGAGGATAATTCTTCTCAATAAGTACATGACGATAGAAACGTCCCATTTCAGGGATAGCGAAAATACCGATAGCACCGAATGATCTTGTAGCAACAGGAAGTACTTCACCCTGTGCGATGTATGCTCTTAACTTGCAATCAGCTGTTGACTGTAATCTGTAGCATGTGATTTCACCAGGGATAATATCACCTTCAAGAGTACCATTTGTAAATTCAACAGGTAATGTTCTTGCCATGATCTTCTGATATTTCATTTCACAGAATGAAAGCTTACCAACTGCTGTGTTACCACAATGGAAGCCCATGAAAGTATCCTTAAGAGTATAGTTGAACTTGCCTTCGATATTTTCCTTGAACATATCCTTAGGAACTGAGTTGTTAATGTCAAGAAGAGTAACTGTATCTTCACTTACAACAGTACCGATATATTCTGAAACAGCGCCCCAGATATCAACTTCGCATGATACAGGAATACCCTTAGCAGCAAGACGTCCGTTTACATAGCAAGGTACGAAATGGAACTGTGTCTGGAATGCAGGCCAGCACTTTCCGGCGATAACTGCATATTCTCTCTCTCCAAGGTTCTTTTCAACCCAGTCAGTAAGAGTTAATTCATACTGTGCTAAAGATTCCAAAACTTCAGGCTTCTTGTTGCCGCAGCCAAGTTCTGATTCCATTTCCTTAACAATTGCAGGGATTCTTGCATCACCCTTATGATTGTTGAAGGATTCAAAAAGGTCAAGTTCTGAGTTTTCCTGGATTTCAATGCCAAGATCATAAAGTCTCTTGATAGGAGCATTGCAAGCAAGGAAGTCCTGAGGACGAGGACCAAATGAAAATACTTTTAACTTTCTTAAAGAGATAATAGCTCTTGCGATAGGTCTGAAATCATTAATCATGTCAGCGCAATCTTCAGGATCGCCAACAGGATATTCAGGAATATAAGCATAGAGGTTACGTAAAGCAAGGTTATAGCTTGCATTCAAAACGCCACAGTAAGCATCGCCACGTCCGTCAAGCATATCATTGCCTGAATCTTCTGCAGCAGCAATAAGCATTGCAGGACCATTGAAATTCTTTACAAGTAAAGTTTCTGATGATTCAGGACCAAAGTTTCCAAGGTAAACAACCAATGCATTGCATTCATGTGCATTTACATCAGCTAATGCCTTAAGCATGTCCTTCTCGTTTTCGATGCAAACAGGGCATTCATAGATTTCACCATACTTCTTCTGGTAAGCTGCTACAACTGCTTTTCTTCTTGTCTCTGAAAGAGTCATAGGGAAACAGTCACGGCTTACAGCTACGATAGCAATTTTTTCTTTTGCGTAGTTCATTTTAATCCCTCCGATTAACATTTATTATAAGTAACAATACTCTCCGCAGGTTACTTCTGCTCAAAAATCAGCGGCTTATTTAGCCAAATCTGCAAAGAAATTCTTCAATGCAGGATAAATCTGTCTGAACTCGTTATAACGCTTTTCATACTTTGCAACAAGTTCCTTTTCAGGTTCAACAACGTCAACAATTTTTACAAGCTTATCTGCTGCTTCCACAACATCCTTGAAAACGCCACATGCAACTGCTGCCAAAATAGCACCACCATATGAAGGACCCTGTTCTGTCTCAACGATTTCAACTTCAACATTGAGAATATTAGCAAGCATTCTCTTCCATACAGCACTTCTTGCACCACCGCCGCAAACCTTGGTCTTCTTAATATCAATACCAAGCTTCTTTGCAACTTCAAAGCTGTCTCTTAATGCAAAGGTTACGCCTTCCATAACAGCCTGGAACATATCTGAACGTGTTGTATCCATTGTCATTCCGGTGAAGGTTGCTCTTGCCAAAGGATCATTTATAGGAGAACGTTCTCCCATAAGATAAGGCAGGAAGAATACATGGTTATCACCAAGCTTCTCATTATCAATAGATTCCTGCTCACCTCTGTAATTGTCAGTCTTCATAATTTCTTCAAGCCACCACTTCTGACAGCTTGCAGCAGAAAGCATACATCCCATCAAATGATAGTAACCATCTGCATGCGCAAATGAATGTAATGAATTAAAAGAATCAACTGAGAAATTCTTTGATGAAATAAATATTGTACCGCTTGTTCCAAGTGAAATATTGCAGCGATTATCTCCAACAGTACCTGTACCAACAGCGGCTGCAGCATTATCACCTGCACCAGCAGCTACAACAGTTTCAGGTTTAAAACCTACTTCTGCAGCAATTTCAGGCTTTAAGCATCCAATCTTATCATAGCTTTCATAGATGTCTGCAAGCATTTCGCGCTTGATACCGCAAATATTAATCATTTCTTCTGACCATGTGCGATTCTTAACATCAAACAAAAGCATTCCTGATGCATCTGATACATCAGTAGCAAACACACCTGTAAGTTTATATGCAAGATAATCCTTAGGAAGCATTATCTTCTTAATCTTTGCAAAAAGCTCGGGCTCATTTTCCTTCATCCACAAAATCTTAGGAGCGGTAAAACCTGCAAAAGCAATATTTGCGGTATATTCTGAAAGCTTGTCTTTTCCGATTACATTATTAAGATAATCGCATTCCTTGGTAGTTCTTCCGTCATTCCAAAGAATAGCATTACGAATAACTTCGTCATTTTCATCAAGAACAACAAGTCCATGCATCTGACCACCAAAGCTGATACCCCTAACCTCATCCTTGTTGAAGCCTTCAGTAAGCTCCTTTAAGCCTGTGATGGTTTCACGATACCAATCTCTTGGATCCTGTTCAGACCAACCCGGCTTCGGGAAATAAAGAGGATAATCACGAGAAACAATATTCACTGTCTTGCCGTTTTCATCCATCATCAAAAGCTTGACTGATGAAGTTCCCAAATCAATTCCTATAAAGTACATAACCTCATTTCCTTTCCGTTTACAGTAAATTCTCATCCTGAAAAACAAACTGTAAACCTTTGGTAAAATTATACGAAATATAGGTTGAAAAATCAATTACATAATCTTCTTAATATTTTTCGTTTTCTTCTCAAAAATTGCGAAAGGCAGTCCTGATGACCGCCTTTTATTTTACGCATATGCGTATTTATTCATTTTTATCACTTTCAGGATTTGGTATTCCGATTACCTGCATTCTTTTAAGCTTTTCTGCAGCCGCCATGCGCCTTGCTGTCAGCATCTCGTTTAGTTCATCGATTCCGAAATAATAATGTTTGCCACAGAACTGGCAATTAACCTCTATCGGCTTACCATCAGCAATAATTTCCTTTAAATCCTTTGCGCTTAATGTTGCAAGGCCCTTTGAAAATCTGTTTTTACTGCAGTTACAATACAATGCAGGCTCGATTGTATCAAGTATTTCAGGATTATAAGGCGCAAGTATATACTCAATAAGTTGTTCAGGTGTTACTCCTTCATCAAAAATCTGTGAAATATCCGTAACCTCTGTAAGCTTTTTCTCAAGATAGCTTATAACTTCTTCAGAAGCACCAGGCATCAGCTGTAAAATAAAGCCACCAGCCTGCTTTACGCTCATGTCCTTTCCAAGCAAGACACCAAGCGCAACAGAAGAAGGCACCTGCTCAGAAGAAGCAAAATAAACAGTTAAATCTTCTGCAATTTCACCTGAAATCAAGTCAGTCTGCCCTACATAAGGCTCCTTTAATCCCATATCACGAATTACGGTTAAGGTGCCATTTCTGCCAACACAGCCACCTACATCAAGCTTACCGTCTTCGCTTACTGAAGCACCCGCATAGGGGTTTCCGACATATCCTTTAACTCTTGCTTTTGAGTCAGCTGTTACCGTAATTTTTCCAAGCTCGCCGTCACCTTCAACAATCATTGTCATTACATCAGTTTCGCTTTTCATCATTGAGCCCATAATAGAACCCGCCATTAAGCTTCTGCCTAATGCAATGGTAGGTGCAGGTGTTAAAGAATGTGTCTTCTGTGCCTTTCTAACCATATTTCTCGCAGTTATTGCAAAAATTCTGACCATCCCGTCAGCTGCTGTGCCACGTACTATTCTGTCTTTTCTGTTCTTATCTTCCATTTTGTCTCCCATTTATATCTTAAAAACTATATGTCTTTAACCATAAAAATATATAAAAAAATACCCTCATGTCTTATATATAAAGCTTTCCTTCATGTCTTATCTCTCGTGCTATAAAAAGCAGTCTGTCGCTTTCCTTGCCTGGTTTTTTATTGCTGTATCCATCAAAAACTCCAATTAGTTCAAGATGTGCCTTTGTAAGCATTTCCTTAATTTCTTCTATAGAATATGCCCTCTGAACATGAGTTTCTTCATATTTCCTGAAAAGCCCGTCAGTACTTTTTACAAATAAAGTCAAGTCATAATAGTTTTTCTTTGACTTCCTGTCATACTCATTTTCCCAAATAAAGCTGACCTCTTCCCTGTTTTCTGCAAAAGTATTATCAGATAGCAATTCCTCGTATTTAAAAGGAGAATTAACGTCAAAAATAAAAATTCCGCCTTCATCTAAGTAATTTGCAACCTTTTTGAATGTTTGCAACAAATCTCTTTTATCAGTCAAATAATTTATCGAATCACACACACTTACAAAAGCCTTTACCGTACCATAAAGTTCAATTTCGGACATATCCTGCAAAAGATACATTACACCTTCTTTTGTTTTTTCCTGTGCTATTTCAAGCATTTCAGAAGAATTGTCAACACCAATCATGTCGTATCCTGCTTCTGAAAGTCTTTTCGTAACCTCGCCGGTTCCACAGCCTAAATCGCAGATAAGACTTCCTTGGTCTACTCCAAGGCTTTTTAACTTATCAACCAAAAAATCGCACCATTCATCATATGGTACGTTATCCATAAAAGTATCGTAGCATTTTGCAAAACTTGAATATGTGTTATCCATAAAACTCCATAAAAAAATCCCAAGACTTTACTTGAATTTTGATCCTAGCGTAAGCCAGGTGGTTAGCCGCAAGTGAGGTTATTGCCTTCCACTGATAAGATGAGGCCTGACAGCCCCTCACCGATATAGGCAGTCCGATTAAATCATTTGAAGGTTCAAAATTACAAGTGAAATCCTTGAGATACGAATATCGTATCACAATATCTCAATTTATTCAAGCATTATCAAAATCTTCATCCTCTTCTGTAAAATCCCAATCAGGATCCTTAAAAAGAGGAAGAATTATTGTAAAAGTTGAACCCTGTCCGACAGTTGACTCAACAAAAATATTACCATCATGTCTTAATGCAATATGTTTTGCGATAGTAAGTCCAAGTCCTGAACCTGTTGCATTCTGTCTAAGCTTGGAACGATAAAATTTATCAAAAATAGTTTCAAGATCTTCTTTTGGAATACCTACACCACTATCCTTAATTGATGTTACAACATAATCTGCACTGCCTGAAAGATTTACATATACCTTTGAATTTTGATTTGAAAACTTAATCGCATTATCCAAAATTACCAAAAACATCTGCCTGATTCG
>JAKSSA010000053.1 GCA_024403335.1 Lachnospiraceae bacterium | reverse complement strand
AACCCACGTATCTAGCTTGGAAGGCTAGTGTTCTACCATTGAACTACACCCGCATGAGTTAAATCGGGGTGACAGGATTTGAACCTGCGACCTCTTGATCCCAAATCAAGCACTCTAGCCAAGCTGAGCCACACCCCGATGAAGCACGTCTCATAAGCTGATTCGTGCATCAATCAAACCCTGAGTAAAAATATTGTGGAATTGTGTTTCAGCGAACCCTTTCTACTGAAACGCAAGCGGTATTATATAAAATAAATAATGAGTTGTCAACATTTTTTTGAAAGTTTTTGCTTTCTCACTTTTCTTTTTTATTTTGCCTTTTCATTCTGTTTCTTTTATTTGCTTTCCACTTTGTTTTTTAATTTTGTTCCTCTTTTTTGCTTTCTTCTTTTGTATTCTGTTTCATTTTCCGGTTTTATATTTCCATTTTGTTTTTCACTTTGTTTCTAATTTACATACTTTATTTCAAGACAATGAGTAATGGAAGGATCAGGAAGGGCAAGCAAGTCATATTCAAGCAGTGTTTAAGTTTGCTTTTGTCAAGCAGTACTTAAGTTTATTTTTGTCTACTTGTATTGTAATAGGTGAAATGCTATAATATTATGCTATGTGCGCTAAAAGATACTTTGTTTTGGTCTGACATAGAATGGTTTACGGTATTGGGGAATATTTGTGAATCGAGGATTAAAAAATGGAGACATTACTTTCAATTTCAATTGCGCTGGCAATGGGTTTGCTTGTATCACGTTTTGTAAAACCGTTAAAATTGCCCGCAGTAACCGGTTATCTTATCGCAGGTATTTTAATCGGGCCTTATGTACTTGGTGCATTTGGTGTTAAAGGATTAGGCTTTACATCAAGAGAAGATGTATTAAGCCTTGAACTTATTTCTCAGGTTGCGCTTGGTTTTATTGCTTTTTCAATAGGTAATGAATTCAGATTGTCACAGCTTAAGCAAACAGGTAAACAGGCAACAGTAATTGCCATATTCCAGGCTTTGGCCGCTACTTTTTTGGTAGATGCCGCCTTGATTGGTCTTCATTTTATAATGCCTGATACATTAAGTATTCCTGTAGCGATTACTCTTGGTGCGATTGCTACAGCAACAGCACCTGCAGCTACATTGATGGTTGTTCGCCAGTACAAGGCAAAAGGTAAACTTACAAATATTCTTCTTCCTATCGTTGCTTTGGATGATGCGGTAGGTTTGATTGTATTTGCAGTATCTTTTGGTATTGCAAGAGCTATTACTGAAGGAAGCTTCAGCTTGGTTGATGTTTTTGTTGAACCATTGGTAGAAGTTGTCATGTCGCTTCTTTTAGGTTTTGTAATGGGCTTGCTTTTCTCATTTGCCGAGAAGCATTTCCTTTCAAACTCAAAGCGCCTTTGTCTTTCAGTTACTTTTGTTATGATGACAGTGGCATTGTCAATGCTTGAATTTGATATAGGCTCGCTTCATGTAGGCTTTTCATCATTATTGGTTTGTATGATGCTTGGAACAGTATTTTGCAATGTATGTGATTTCTCGCCAGAACTTATGGATAAAACAGATAAGTGGACAGCGCCTTTATTTGTTTTGTTCTTCGTTATTTCAGGCGCAGAGCTTGAACTTTCCGTATTTGCAGATATAGCAATCGTAGTTGTGGGTATTGTGTATATTCTTGCTCGTTCAGCAGGTAAATATTTTGGAGCAGGAATTAGTGCTAAGGCAGTAAAATGTGATGCAAATATTGTTAAGTACTTAGGTATTACTCTTTTGCCTCAGGCCGGTGTTGCTTTAGGTATGAGTGTAACAGCTATGTCACTACCGGGAGTTGGAAGTCTGGTTCGTAATATTACATTATTTGCAGTTCTTGTTTATGAACTTGTAGGACCTTTGCTTACAAAGATTGCATTGACAAAAGCCGGAGAAATCACTCCTAAGGAAGTTGCTGTAACAACTGAAGAGGATGATGAGTAACTTTTACAGGCAAGTAACTTTTACAGATAGCTATATAAGAGAAAGGAAAAGCGAATCCAAACATAAAAAGAGTGGCTGGATTATGCATGTTTTATAGATGACAGAAGTTTTGGATTTGTTTTCAGAAGAGGAAACTTTTGAGCTTGGCAGAAAAATAAGCTCTGAAGCTGTACCCAATACAGTATATTGTCTGACAGGAGATTTAGGTGTGGGCAAAACCGTTTTTGCAAAGGGCTTTGCGAAAGGACTTGGCATAGAGGAACCGGTCAACAGCCCGACCTTTACCATTCTTCAGGTATATGAAGAGGGCCGACTTCCTTTTTATCACTTTGATGTTTACAGGATTGCCGATGTTGAAGAAATGTATGAAATCGGAACAGATGATGCATTTTTTGGCGGTGGTGTAAGTTTGGTTGAATGGGGAGAGATGATTGAGGAAATCTTACCGGAAGGCTATGTGAAAATTCTTATTGAAAAGGATTTAAGTAAAGGCTTGGACTATAGAAAAGTGACAATAACGCAGAACTGATTGTTAAATAATTGACAGCTGACATAATTTTTAATCCAGGCAAAGAATAAATAATATTTGAAATAAAATGCTTTAATGCAAAAAGGAGTACATTACGAAACTACTTTCAATAGACAGCTCGGGACTTGTAGCAAGTGTTGCGCTTTTGTCCGAGGAAAAAGTAATAGCAGAATATTCAGTTGATTTCAAAAAGACACATTCACAGACATTACTCCCAATGGTGGCAGAGATAATGAAAATGACAGAAACTTCTTTTGATGAAATCGATGTAGTTGCAGTGGCAAAAGGACCGGGCTCCTTTACCGGATTAAGAATAGGAGCTGCAACAGCAAAAGGTCTTTGCATAACAAGAAATCTTCCGTTAATCGGAATTGATACTTTATCAGGCCTTGCCAATAATGTAATTTCTTTTGAAGGTATTATCTGTCCTTTGATGGATGCCAGAAGAAACCAGGTATATACTGCTCTTTACAAGAATACAGGCAATGGGCTTGAATGTATTATGCAGCCTTCTGCAATTGATATAAGCGAGATAATAGAAAAAATAAATGGAATGAAAGAAAAGGTTATTTTTCTTGGCGATGGTGTAGTTCCATATAAGTCAAGAATAGAAGCTGAAACAAAAGTTTCTTATACAATTTTACCAAATCATTTGGTAAGACAGAGAGCTGCTTCTGTTGGACAGCTTGCAGTTTTGGAATATTTGAAAGGAAACAAACCATCTGCTGATACATTGGAATTGGAATATTTGAGAGTATCTCAGGCTGAAAGAGAAACCGGAATAAGATATGATTGAAATTCGCGAATTGCAAAAACAGGATATAGACCAGATTTCAGAGATTGAGAAACGGTGTTTTTCTGATCCATGGAGCAGGGAAAGCTTTGAAGAGGTTTTAACCTCTCCCTCCTTTCTTTGTCTTGTGGTTTTGCTTGATGGTAAAATAGCCGGCTATGTAGTGATTATCATTGCAGCAGATGAGTGTGAAATTGTTAATGTTGCAACAGATATTTCTTTCAGAAGGCAGGGCATAGCATCAAAGCTTTTGGAAAGTGTTTTTGCTTTATCTAAGACAAATAAGGTAAGGGCATATTATCTTGAAGTAAGAGAATCAAATGTAACGGCAAAAGGTTTGTATAGTAAGTACGGTTTTGTGGAGATAGGAGTAAGAAAGAAGTATTATAAAAACCCTGTAGAGGATGCAATACTTATGAGAAGACTTATCATAGGAGAGGTTTAGCAATGTTGGATATTTGTTTATTAGGAACAGGAGGAATGATGCCACTTCCGGGAAGATGGCTTACTTCAATGATGGTTCGCTATAAAGGAAGCAGCATTTTAATTGATTGCGGTGAGGGAACTCAGGTTGCAATACGTGAAAAGGGCTGGAGTTTTCATGATATCGATATAATTTGCTTTACTCATTATCATGGTGACCATATTGCAGGATTACCGGGACTGTTGCTTTCGATGGGAAATGCAGACAGAAGAGAGCCTTTAACCATGGTTGGACCAAGAGGCCTTGAAAGAGTAGTTTCTGCATTGAGAATTATCGCACCCGATTTGCCTTTTGAGCTTAAATTTGTTGAGATATCAAAACCAAGTCAGGAGCTTCAGTTTGGCGAAATTTTCATTGATACCTTCAGAGTAAGTCACAGCGTTGTATGCTATGGATATTCAATAAGAGTAAAAAGAGGTGGCAAATTCTATCCTGAAAAGGCACAAAAGCAGAATATTCCGATAAGCTGCTGGAACAAGCTGCAGCATGGAATGACTGTGGTTGAAAACGGAGTAACTTACACTCCTGATATGGTAATCGGTCCTGAAAGAAAGGGCTTAAAGGTAACATATGTAACTGATACGCGTCCTATCAAGGAAATTGAGAACTATGCGAAGGATTCCGATTTGTTCATCTGCGAAGGACTTTATGGTGAAAGAGAAAAGCAGATAAAATGTGCAGAGCATAAGCATATGTCCTTTAGAGAGGCCGCAAAGCTTGCTAAAAATGCAAATGTTAAAGAGCTGTGGCTGACACATTACAGCCCTGCAATGTTAAGACCTGAATTGTTTATAAACGAAGCCAGAGCAGTATTCCCTAATACAAGACTTGGACGCGACGGCAGAACAAAGATTATGGAGTTTGACAGTGAAGAAGATTAAGTGGACACAAATTGCTGCATTGGTCATTGTCGTAATGTTTATTCTTGGTGCATTTCTGATTTTGAATAACAGAAACGGCGATGTTCCCCAAAGCAATAACAAAACCGAATATGAGATAATTACATCAAAGGTTGATGGTGATTTGGATACTTATTATCCGAAGACGCCAAAGACTGTGATGGAAACCTATTGCAGAATTTTGAAGTGCTTGCAGAATGAAAAGCTTGAAGAAAGCGAAATTGAAAAACTTGTAATCATTCAAAGAAAAATGTTTGATGAAGACTTTTTAGCAGAAAATCCTTATGTGACTTATCTTGCGACTGTAAAGAATGATTTGGCAAAGAGTAAAAAGACAAACAGCAAGATGAGCTACTATGTTGTAGAGTTTGAAAGCGGTGTTGAAAAAAATGTATTTAACGGAAGCAACATGGCTAATGTTCAGGTTAAATTCTGCTTTTCAAACGACGGCGCATTGGAAACCTTTTATGAGGAATATGTGTTAAGAGAAGACAAAGACGGAAAATATAAGGTTTTTGGCTGGAAAGCTTCTACTGAAGACGGATTTATTAGTGATAAGTAAGTGTACATATTATTGATAAAAATAAAAAATGGTTTTAAAGATGCATACAGGTAAAGACAAGAAGTGGTGATATGGATAACAATAAAGATATTTATATATTAGGAATAGAAAGTTCATGTGATGAAACTGCTGCAGCAGTAGTCAAGAATGGGCGCGAGGTATTGTCAAATGCGATTTCTTCCCAGATTGATATTCACACCTTATATGGTGGAGTAGTTCCTGAAATAGCTTCAAGAAAGCACTTAGAAAGAGTTAATCAGGTAATAAAGGAAGGGCTTGATAAGGCTGGGAAAACGATTGATGATATAGACGCAATTGCCGTAACTTATGGTCCCGGACTTGTAGGCGCATTGTTGGTGGGCGTATCAGCAGCCAAAGCACTTGCATTTTCATCAGGCAAGCCCTTGGTTGGAGTTCATCACATTGAAGGGCATATAAGTGCTAATTTAATAGAAAATAAAGAACTTGAACCGCCATTTCTCTGTCTGGTTGTTTCAGGTGGCCATACTCATTTGGTAGTAGTTAAAGATTATGGTGAATATGAAATCCTTGGAAGAACTTATGATGATGCAGCAGGAGAAGCTTTTGACAAGGTAGCGCGTGCAATAGGACTTGGATATCCCGGTGGCCCGAAGATTGATAAATTGTCAAAAGAAGGAAACAAAGACGCTATTAAATTTCCAAGAGCGAAGGTTGTTGGACATAAATTTGATTTCTCCTTCAGTGGCCTGAAATCAGCGGTTTTAAACTATTTGAACCAGGCAGAAATGAAGGGCGAGACAATTAATAAAGCAGATGTTGCCGCTTCTTTCCAGGAGGCGGTGGTTGATGTTTTATCAACTCATCTTTGCGAAGCAGCTTTTGAGACAGGAATAAAGAAGGTTGCTTTGGCAGGTGGTGTAGCTTCAAATAAAACTTTAAGAGACAGAGTTGAAAAACTTTGCAAGGAAAATGGCTTTGAGTTCTATGTTCCATCTCCGATTCTTTGTACGGATAATGCGGCCATGATAGCCTCATGTGGATATTTTGAGTATATAAAGGGCGTCAGAAGCGGCTGGGATTTAAATGCATGTCCAAATCTTAAGCTTGGTGAAAAGAATTATGACTGATTTATTATATACAGCAATAATTGTTGCCGGTGGCAAAGGAAACCGAATGAACTTAAAAGAAGCGAAGCAGTATATGCCACTTAACGGCAAGAGTGTTTTCGTTTATTCTGTTGAGCATTATATTGATGCCTGTGTTGATGAAATAGTGCTTGCAGTGCCATCAGGTGACGAAGAAAAGGTGCTGGAAATTCTTGAAAATGAGCTTGATACTAAAAGAAAGCAGAATGTAAATATAAAGGTTGTATCAGGTGGAAGTACAAGGCTTCATTCGGTATATAACGGGCTTAAGTCTGCAAGTGGTGAATATGTGCTCATTCATGATGCAGCCCGTCCAATGACAGAAATTGAAGATATCAAAGCTGTTATGGAAAAAGTTAAAGAGGGAGCATGCCTTTTAGGACACATGGCAGTTGACACAATAGAAGTTGTGAAAAATGGCATGATTGAAAAAGCCTTAAACAGAGATGAGCTGTTTGTGGCAGGAACCCCGCAGGCTTTTTTGAAAGAAGAGATAAAAAGCGCATATGATAAGATGTTTGAAAATATGTGCACAGAAGGTTTTACTGATGATGTTTCAGTATACAGGCATTTTGTCAAAAAGAACGTGTACGCGGTAATGGAAAGTGCCCCAAATTTGAAAATAACTTATAAACAGGATATTGAGATAGCAAATATCCTGTTAAAAAAGCAGGAAATTTGAGATTATATCAGATATACAAAAAATGTTAAAAACATATGAAATAAAACTGTATAGTGAATATGTAAAATAGTGCAGTAAATATATAAAACAGTACAGTAAATAAGTGACAAGATGAGTAAGGCACAAGGAGTAAGAATGTTAAAAAGATTTTTTTCGTATTATAAGCCGCATAAATTTATGTTTACCTGCGATATGGCAGCGTCACTTTTGATTTCCCTGACAGGAATGATATATCCGATTATAACAAGGAAGATGTTAAGAGAATATATTCCTGACAGGCAGTATAAGTTGATTGTCATATCAGGACTTGTAGTTTTTGGACTTTATGTTCTCAGAATGTTTTTGAGATATTTTGTAAATTATTATGGACACATGATCGGTGCCAAAATGCAGGCGCAGATGCGACTTGATTTGTTTAACCGACTCGAAGAACTGCCTTTTTCTTTTTATGATGAACATGAGACAGGCCGTATTATGTCAAGAATGACAAATGACTTGTTTGAAGTTGTTGAATTGGCACATCATGGCCCTGAAAATATTATCACCTGTACTGTAATGATAGTTTTGGCATTTACCTATCTTTGTACGATGAGTGTGCCTTTAACCTTGATTATTTTTGCCTGTGTTCCTTTACTTATGATAGTTACAAGTATTTGCAGGAAGGAACAGAGAAGAGCTTTTGATGCAAGAAGAAAGAGCCTTGCAGTTATAAATGGTGCTTTGGAAAGCAGTTTGACGGGAATTCGTGTTACAAAGGCTTTTAACAACAGAGAAAAAGAAGTTGAAAAGTTTGAAATAGGTAACCATGAGTTCGTTGAATCCTCAAGAATGGCATATTCCGCGCTTGGTAAATTCCATGCTTCTTCGAATTTTATTACTGATATTTTCAATGTTATAGTTTTGATAGCAGGCGGTCTTTTTCTTTATAATGGCAAGATAGATTTTGCGGACTACTCAACCTTTATTGTATCTGTAAATCTTTTTATCGGACCTATCAATACTTTGATTGGTTTTGTTGAACAGTATCAGAATGGTGTAAGTGGCTTTAAGAGATTTGTTGAAATCATGGACATGGAGCCTGAAAAGGACAAAGAGGGCGCTAAGGTTCTTGAAAATGTCAAGGGCGATATTGAATTTAAGAATGTAACTTTCTCTTATAAGAAAAGAGATGGCGAGGACGATAACGAAGAAACAGATAAAAAGGGCGCTTTGAACAATGTTTCTTTGAAGATTAACTGTGGCGAGAAGGTCGCTTTGGTTGGCGAATCAGGTGGTGGTAAAACAACCATGTGCCATTTGATTCCAAACTTTTATAAACTGCCTGAAGCAAACGGAAGTATAACAATTGACGGGCAGGATATAAGAGGGCTTACACTTGCTTCTTTAAGAGATAACATAGGTATTGTACAGCAGGATGTGTTCCTTTTCTCTGGTACAATTCGTGATAATATCAGATATGGAAAGATTGATGCTACTGAGGAAGAGATTATAGAAGCTGCAAAGAAGGCAAATATTCATGACTATGTAATGACACTTGAGCATGGATATGATACTGAAATTGGCGAAAGAGGCGTTAAGCTTTCGGGAGGACAGAAACAAAGATTAAGTATTGCAAGAGTTTTCCTTAAAAATCCGGCAATTCTTATTCTGGATGAAGCTACTTCTGCACTTGACAATGCTACTGAAATACTTATCCAAAAGGCTTTGGATGAGTTGTGCGTAGGCAGAACGACAATAGTTGTTGCACACAGACTTTCTACTATTAGGAATGCAAACAGAATTGCAGTTGTATCAAAGGGCGAAATTATAGAGCTTGGAACACATGAAGAACTGATGGAAAAGGGCGGATTGTATAAGGAATTGTATCAGGCCTCAGTAAGAGTATAGTTTAAGTCTTTACAGGTATTATTACAAATATTGTTTCAGATATTATTACAGGTATTGTTTCGGGTATCGTTTCAGATATTGTTTCGTATATTCCGGTATTAATAAAGCATTATTTTGGAGATGAAAATGACACTTAAAGATGTAAAAATCGGGGAAAAGGTATATGTTGTCAAGCTTTATGGTGAAGGCGCCATAAAGCGAAGAATAATGGATATGGGTATTACGAAAGGAACCGAACTCAAAATCAGAAAGGTTGCCCCCTTAGGTGATCCGATAGAAATTCGTGTTCGTGGCTATGAACTTACTTTAAGAAAAGATGATGCTGAAAAAATTGAGGTGACCTATGAGCATTAAAGTTGCACTTGCCGGAAATCCTAATTGCGGAAAAACTACTTTATTTAACATACTTACAGGTTCAAATCAGTATGTTGGAAACTGGCCCGGGGTTACAGTTGAGAAAAAAGAAGGCCATATGATTGGTCATGAAGACTTTGTTATTGTGGATTTACCAGGCATATATTCTTTATCTCCATATACCATGGATGAGGTTGTAACAAGAGAGTATCTTGTTGATGAAAAGCCTGATGTAATATTGGATATTGTTGACGGTAATAATCTTGAAAGAAATCTTTATCTTACAACACAGCTTCTTGAACTTGGAATTCCTACAGTCATAGCCATTAATATGATGGATATTGTTAGGAAAAAAGGCGATACATTAGATATAGAAGTACTTAGTAAACGCCTTGGATGCCCTATTGGAGAAATATCTGCCTTAAAAGAAGAAGGAATAAATGAAATTGTCGACATGGTGATTTCAGTTGTCGGAAAGCTTGGTCACAGGACTTTACACAACTTTTCAGGCTCAGTGGAACATGCGCTTGCCCATATTGAAGAAGCTGTTGTGCACGAATTCCCTGAAGCACAGCAGAGATGGTATGCGATTAAAATTTTTGAGCGCGATCCGCGAATTATAAAGAGACTTAAGGTTTCAAAAGATGTATTAAAGCACATAGAAGAGGACATTTCACTTTGTGAAACAGAGCTTGATGATGATGCAGAAAGCATTATTACCAATGAAAGATATAATTACATTTCTTCCATACTGAAGGGATGTTATGATAAAAAGTCAGAGGGACTTTTAGATATTACTGATAAAATAGACAGAATAGTTACACACAGATTTCTGGCATTACCCATATTCGTTCTTGTAATGCTTGGAGTTTATACTATTTCCATGGGAACTATCGGAAAGTTCACCGTAGATTTTATGAATGATACGGTTTTTGGAGAATGGCTAATTCCCGGGGTGACATATCTGCTTACAAAGGTCGGATGTGCTGATTGGGTTATAAGCTTAGTATCAGAGGGTGTTATTGGTGGTGCAGGTTCTGTATTAAGCTTTGTTCCACAGCTTTTGATTTTGTTTTTCTTACTTTCAGTGCTTGAAGATGTAGGATATATGTCAAGAGTTGCATTTATCATGGACAAGCTTTTCAGGAAGTTTGGATTGTCAGGAAAGAGCTTTATTCCTCTTTTGGTATCTTCAGGCTGTGGTGTGCCGGGGGTCATGTCAACGCGTACAATTGAATCTGACAGAGACAGAAGAATGACGATTATGACCACCTGTTTTATCCCATGTGGTGCAAAAATGCCGATGGTTGGACTTATAGCCGGTGCATTATTTGGAAACAGTGCATGGATAGCAACTTCGGCTTATCTTATGGGAGTATTCAGCGTAGCCTTGTCAGGTTTTATATTAAAGAAAACAAAACTTTTTGAAGGGGATCCTGCTCCGTTTGTCATGGAATTACCGGCCTATCATTTGCCTTCAATGAAAAATGTACTGCGAACAACCAAAGACAGAGGGCTTGATTTTGTTAAAAGAGCCGGAACTGTAATTGTGGCAGCGAGTATGGCAATATGGGTGCTTAATTCCTTCAGTTTTGATGGCGGATTTCATTTTATCAATGATGGAACAGAAAGGTCAGTACTTGCAGCAGTCGGAAGCGTAATAGCAGTGGTATTTATACCGTTAGGCTTTGGACATTGGGAAACAGCCTTGGCAACATTACTTGGCTTGCTGGCGAAGGAACAGGTTGTAAGTGTATTAGGTTCTCTTGCTTTTATGTCAGGTGTATCACAAACAGCCGGAGAGTCTGCAAGACTTGCTTACATAGGTGAAGTAATTTTCAATGGCAATGGTGTAAGCGCATATGCGTTTATGATTTTTAATCTGCTTTGCATGCCTTGTGTGGCTGCTATGGGCGCGATTGCAAGGGAGATGAAAAGCAAGAAGTGGACTGTGATTGCATTATCATATATGACCTTGTATTCTTATGTGATTTCATTAATTATTTACCAGATGGGAAGCTTTTTTGCAGGAAAAGGCTTCAATGTCTGGACAGGAATAGCAATTTTGCTCATTCTTCTGATAGTATTTTTAGTTGCAAGACCGGTAAGAAGAAAGTAGAGAAGCAATAAAAAAAGATAAGAAAAGAAACAGTGCGAAGAAACAGAGAGCTTAATTAGGTTTGTTTAATGAGCAAAATGCTGGAAGAAAGAAGAGTGAAGAAAGTAGGCTAAATGAATCCTCAGGATATAATAGCAGTTATAATTTTATCTTCAATATTTGTGGCTATAGTGGCAAGAAGAATAATAAATAGAAAGCGCGGCAAGGGAAGTTGTTCCTGTGGATGTGGCAACTGCGCCATGTCTGAAAGCTGCCATGAAAGAAAAACCGAGAAAGAGAAAAGCGAAAACTTAAAGTAAATTTCATGCTGTGGACAGGAAGAGTTTCATTAAAAATGGCAGTATTTTCTTGAAAAATATTCTTGACACATAATATCAATTATGTTAATATAAGCAAGCTGACATAAATCAGCTAACCGGAGAGCTACCGAAGCGGTC
Source organism: Lachnospiraceae bacterium (assembly GCA_024403335.1). GTDB lineage: Bacteria > Bacillota > Clostridia > Lachnospirales > Lachnospiraceae > JAKSSA01. The sequence goes on along the minus strand of JAKSSA010000053.1, from coordinate 301 downwards.
ATAACGGGGCGGTCTTGAAAACCGTTTGGGTGCAAGCCCACAGGGGTTCGAATCCCTTGCTCTCCGTTTTTTTATACAATTTTACAGGACGGAAAAATGTAAGCTGTGGAGAAATACCCAAGAGGCTGAAGGGGCTCCCCTGGAAAGGGAGTAGGTCGTTAATAGCGGCGCATGGGTTCAAATCCCATTTTCTCCGTTTTAAAATCACGAGATTTCGTGATTTTTTTTGTGCAAATTAATAAGTGATTATCTGTGTAAATGAAATATAAAGCGATTATCTGTGTAAATGAAATATAAAGCG
>JAKSSA010000052.1 GCA_024403335.1 Lachnospiraceae bacterium | reverse complement strand
TTTACAAATCAAAAAATCTTTCAAAAATCTCTTGACTGTTTATAGTTTGTCACCTGCTTTATTTATCTTTCTTCTTATCATTATCTTCTGAAATAAAATTAAACAATTTTGATTTCAAATAATCTCGGTCTACGTTTCTTATAAGGTTGCCTCCTATTGCGATACTAACCTTACCTGTTTCCTCAGAAACAACAATTGTCAAACTGTCTGTAACTTCACTTAAGCCAACTGCTGCACGATGTCTTGTACCAAGCTCTTTTGAAAGCTGCTGATTTGAAGAAATAGGCAGATAACAGGTAGCAGCTGCAATTCTGTCATCCTTTACAACTACCGCACCGTCATGCAAAGGAGTGTTATGTTCGAATATGTTAATTAACAATCCGTAAGAAATAACCGCATCAAGTCTTATACCTGTTGTTTCGAATTCCTTAAGCGGAACCTCCTTCTGAATACAGATAAGTGCACCGGTTTTATGCTTAGCAAGCTCGTAAGTTGCCTGAATCATTTCCTCAATTGATTTCTCAGACAAAATCTCATCACCTGAGCTGTTTTTAAGGAATGGCAATCTTACTGTCTTCTTCTGACCTAAGGATTCCAACACCTTTCTCAATTCAGGCTGAAGTAGAACAATAAAGGCCATGATTCCAACGCCAAACAAATTAGAAAACATCCAAAGGATAACATCAAATCTGAATATATATGCTACTATCAATGCAAGAACTATATAAACAAATATTCTAATAAAAACTTTTGCTCTTGTTCCTGCCATCCATTTAAATATCTGATAAACCACAAAAGCAATCAAAAGAATTTCAAGAATGTCCGCAAATTTAATGGCAGGCATTTTAAAAAGTCTTGATGCATTTTCCCAACAATATCTTATGTATTCAACCATAATGTATCCTCGTTATGTGAAATAAATACTTATTCTTCTGTGTTATTTTCCTTTGAAGCCTCTTTCATCTTGCTTTCAAGTACATTTTCTTCAAAATCAGGTTTTTCAGGCTCTGTTGTTTTATTTAATTCCTGTCTTGGAGCAAAAACTCTTGGTTTGCGTACATAATTAAATTTAAGAGTCTCTTCGGGCACTTCCTCTTCTTCACCAACAGGCTCTTTAAAGCCTGTCATTCCGAGCAGTTCCCTTATATCTTCGTCATCATCTTCCTCTAATTCAGCATTATTAAAGCTGCTTTTCAATTTATCAGAATCAGAAAAAGTTTTAACCTGCTTTGAAGTTCTTGCAAGTTCAATCTTTGGAACAGCTTTAACAAAATATAAATACTCATCATCTTCAAAATGAGTAGTTACAACAGAAGTGTAATCCACTAAAAGTCTGAAGAACTGTATTATGAGCATTATAAGGATTGCAAGCAGTGACTGGAAAAATATAGCCACAAAAGAAATATCAACCTCAACCACTGCCTTTACGATTCCGAATAAAATCAGGTTCAAAACTCCGCCTACAACAATCGCAATCTCATATACCCATGAAACAGAAAGCTTCTTGATAAGCGAGATTACAATGATAACAGTTGAGAAAATCACAATAGAGATAACCATAGCCTTATTAGTAACTATTACCTCTATTACCTTCAAAAGCAATTCAAGTACCGCATCAACACCCTTTACAGGTCCCATCAGCTCTTCGACATTTACAAGCTTCAAAATGTAATAAAATATGGTTCCGCAAACCACCGGAATAATACCACCGGCGCCACCAGCAATCGCTACAAATATAGGTCCGACATACTGAAGCCCAAACAAATAAAGAATTGGCATTGCAATAATCATATAAGCATATTTGCCAGAAAATCTTGCAGCCATTAAATAAACCAAGAAAAACAGTACAAAAACTATAATCGCAAGTACCGCCGAGGCCGCATAAATATGGGCTATCGCATATGCTAAAACCATCAAAACCGTAAAAATCGAAGGAGCAAATGCGCCCACCACAGAAAAACCAACTATTACAATTGGTGATCCAAATAACTCACTGTATCCCAAAAAGGAATTAAGTTTAATATAAGACAGAAGGCACACGATGAAACGAATCGACGGCATTACAAACATTTTATATTTTTGGAAAAATTCTCTGAATATAGTTCTGTATTCAAGCAACATCAACCAGGCTTTCATGACTGTTCCTCCTTTCTCTCCTCATTTTCTTCCTTTTCCTTGCGTTCAGCGATATAAATCTTTTTAAGCCTTCTTAACATCCTGTAATATCTTGTAAGTCGATTACGGGATTTTGAATATTTCAAAAAATAATATATTGTAGTTGCGAATATGTAGACTATTAATACAGCGAAATATACTGCAAGTATCAGTCGCAGAATGGTGCCATAATTTAAATTAATCGCTTCATTTACAATATATTCCATTTTGTAGGCGGCAAAAAGTGCAAGCAAAATCAGAAAACCGACAGTTGTACTGATTATGGTTTTCATAACATTCAGTCTTACATAATCGCCTCTATAGTAATTGCTCAGCTTGACATCTTCTTTACCCTGCTGTTCTTCAAAAACAGCAAGTTTTGTCATAAGCCTGACTTTACGTGAATTTAACATTACAGATTTTCAACTGCCGCCTTTTCAACAGCAAGTCCCTTCTTATATTTTGAAATAAATTCGTTGAAGCCTTCAACATCTGATGCATCAGGCTGTACTGTATAATATTCCTGTCCCTTAAATACTTTGTTTTCAAGGAATTCAGAAAGAGTTTCATTATCTGACTTGTGAAGCATATATGAAGCCAAAACAGCAATTCCCCATGCACCGCCTTCACCTGCTGTTGCCATTACAGATACAGGTGCATCAATTGCAGCTGCTAAAATCTTCTGTCCTACATCCTTTGTCTTAAAAAATCCGCCATGTCCGAAGATAGAATCAATCTTTACATTTTCTTCCTTCTGCATGATATCAAGACCTGTCTTTAAAGCACCAAGTGCTGTATAAAGCTGTACTCTCATGAAGTTAGCAAGAGTAAATTCTGCATTTTCCTCTCTTGTAAACAAAGGTCTTCCTGAAGTGAAGCCTGTTACATGTTCACCTGAAAAATAATTGTAAGACATCAAACCGCCACCATTTTTAGCGCCATCCAATGCAGCGTTGAAAAGTGTAGTGTAAAGATCATTTGCAGAAACCAATGCTCCAAAGCTTTTAAGCACCTCGCCAAAAAGTGAAACCCATGCATTAATATCAGAGGTACAGTTATTGCAGTGAACCATACCAACTGCTTCGCCTGAAGGAGTTGTAACCAAATCAATTTCTTCATGTACCTTCTTAAGTGCCTTTTCAAGTACTACCATGGCAAATACTGAGGTTCCTGCTGAAACATTACCTGTACGAACCTTTACGCTGTTTGTGGCAACCATACCTGTTCCTGCATCACCTTCACAAGGACAAACAGGACAACCTTTTTCAAGCTTGCCTGATCTGTCAAGTCTCTTTGCACCTTCTTCTGTAAGATAGCCTGCATTTTCACCAGCAACCAATACCTTAGGCAATACTTTTGAAATACTTAAACCACCATAGTTTTCTGCAAGATAATTATCAATCTTATCAAGCATCTTCTTGTCGTAATCAAGAGTTTCAGAGTCAATAGGGAAAATACCTGATGCCTCACCAATTCCAACGGCTTTTACGCCTGTAAGCATGTAATGAACATAGCCTGCCAGGGTAAGAACATAATCAACATCCTTAAAGTTTTCATTTCTGAAACAAAGACTTTCTATGCAGTGTGAAATTGTCCATCTTTGAGGGATATTAAAATCAAACATTTCAGTAAGCAGCTTTGCAGCATTACCTGTGATTGTATTCCTCCAGGTTCTGAAAGGATAAAGAAGATTACCGGCTTTGTCAAAAGGCATGTAACCATGCATCATACCGCTAATACCTAAACCTGCAAGCTTGGTAATTTCTACACCGTAAGTTTCCTGAACATTTTTCTTCATATCAGCATAGCAGTCTGCCAAGCCATCCCAGATATCATCAAGTGAATATGTCCAAATACCGTTCTCAAAACGATTTTCCCACTCATGACCGCCCTGGGCAATGGGATTATTTTCTTCATCAATTAATACACCTTTAATTCTTGTTGAACCAAATTCGATTCCCAAAACTGCCTTACCTTCACTAATCAACTGAGCTATTTTATTCTTATCCATTTCCGCCTCCAAAAGCTTTTTTCACCCCATAAAATGCCGATTCTTTGGCACTTTACACTAACTATAAATTTTACCTTATTATATGTAAATAGTCAATACAAATCATAATCACAGCTGGCATGCAGCAAAGGGCGCTTCTATAAAAGAAACGCCCTCCCCAAAAGACAAATTACAAAAGGAAAATAATGTTAAAAGAAATCTTATGATAAAAAAACAAATGATTAAAAAATATAATGATGAAAAATACAATGATAAAAAATAATGATAAAAGAATTATTTTTGTAAATAGAAATTTTTGCAATAAAAAATCGAGGTGACTGGATTTGAACCAGCGGCCTCCACGTCCCTAACGTGGCGCTCTAGCCAAGCTGAGCCACACCTCGAATTTGCCCGTTTTTCACAAAGCTTTAATAGAATATAACATTCATTTCCTTTTGTCAAGCAAAAAATTAAATATTTTTCAAAGTTCCAATTCCCATACCACATCTGAGAACTGTTTCATAACCTTTTTCACTTTGTTCCAATATATCTGCATCGATTTCAATATTTTCTTTTACCAAGAGAATCACCGTTGATCCACCAAACTTAAAATATCCCTTCTCTTCGCCTTTGGTAAAGGTCTTACATTCTCTATTGACAATCTTACCAACACACAAAGCCCCAACTTCGACATAATACATGTTTCCAAAATTAACCGTACTCAATTTATGAATTTCTCTTGTGTTTCTTGAAAAAATCTTAGCACCATAAGCAATAGGATGGACAGTATGAAGTTCGCCTTCTATTCTTCTACTCTCTATTATTTCGCCATCATCTACAAAAACATAGTGATGATAATCAGCAGGAGTTAATCTGAACACAAGACAGTGTCCTCTCTTAAATTCATCTAAACCATCAGATGTACCCAATAACTCCGGCAAAGTATAAACGCTTCTTTTTACATCAATTGCCAAATCATCACTTATGGAATATGCGGTCATTTTACAATCGCATGGGGAAATCAGACGATTTAAATCTGTATCAAAATCATTTTTCTTTCTTATTCTGGTAAAAAAGTCATTGAAATTTTTATACTTCTCTCCCTCAAATTCAGACATGTCAATTTCATACTTTTTAATAAATTTTTTGACAGATCCCCTGCTTAAAAAGGAAGACTGATATGCGCCCACAAGTTTTGAAAACCATGCACCTGTTATAAGCTTTAATAACATTCTTCCGGGAATTGTTCCATACATAAAATCAAGGAAGTGTTCGCCTCCCTGATTAATATCAATATATCTGTTTTCCTTACGATAAAAAACCTTACTCATAATTAAAATACTTTGCAAAGCTTGAGAATAATTAAAATACCTGCTAAAGCACCTGCAATCAAGATTATAACATTTGCTTTGTCGTCTGCTTTTCTTACCTTTACAGGTGTAATATATGCAATTCCTAATATAAACAAACCTATAGTAAAAATAACTCCAAGGTTATCTCTAACTGCATCAATATATTTTGCAAGGAGAATAAAAAGTGCAACCAAGCCACAGGATACAGGAATAGGAACACCGTCAAAATATATTCTCGCACCCTTTTCTCTGCTCTGACGCTCTTCTTCTGTTACATTATAATATGCCAGTCTTACAACACCGCATACAGTAAACAATGCGCCAATTATGATACTGATAACCAGGCATTCTCCTGAAACACATATTCCAATTGTTGCAGGCAATACGCCAAAGCAAATGGCATCTGACAAAGAATCAATCTGAATTCCAAACTGCTTTTCAGCAACTGTTCTGTCTTTTTTTGTTCTCGCAATCTTGCCATCAAACATATCACAAAAACCGCAGAACAAAAGGCAGATGGTCGCCCAGCCAGGGTGTCCTGTAAATGCTAATGATATTCCGGCAAAGCCTGACATCAAACCTATATATGTTAAATATACTGTATAATTCCAAAATCCAAGCAAAACTTTATCCCCCACAAATCCCTAAAATTCAATTAATTATATTTAATCTCTGTATTTTTTTATTTTTGTTATGTATTACCAAAGTTCTCTCAAAAATTCTTTATGTTCCATTGTTAAACCAACAAAACACATCAGCAATTCATAATATTATACCACTATTATATCAATAGTCAAATATATAAATTTAAATCTGCTTATTTATACAATTTGATACAGTTCGCAGCCACTATTTTTTCACTCTGAGTTTGCAACCACCATTTTTCACTCCGAATTTACTACCACTATTTTTCACCCTGCACACCCTTATATTTGCTTGTTTACAATTGTGTATTCATTTCCACGCTTATAATAAGGGCACTGACTTTTTACATTTCTTACAAAATCGCTATATTCATCTTCATCCATTGCAAAATCCATTTCGCAGATATATTCATTAAATTCTTCATCGTAACCATAATACATACAGTCTTCGCATTGTGAAATCATCTCTGTTGTTTCCTCCTATTGCCTTATTTTTCACTATTTTTCTTTCTTTTTCTTTCTCCATCTTATTCTAGTGTCATTCTACTCAACTTATATCCCGACAATAACTAAATCTGTTTGTCCGTTTTCTCATTAGTTAAAGCGTAGATATATTCTCTTGGTGTCATACCGTAATATTTTCTAAAAGAAGAAATATAATGGCTTTCTGAAGAAAAATTAAGATTATAAGATATTTCAGTATACTTCATTCCGTTCATCAGCATTGGTATTGATTCCTTAAGCTTAGTTTTTATGATATATTCATGAATTCCTTCGCCAACATTTTTTGAAAACTGATTGGAAAGATAGTCCTTTGAGACACCAAGATTTTTTGCTATATCATCAACCTTCAATCGTTCATGCAGGTGAATACTGATATAATGTACTGTTCTTTTTACCAAGATTGAATTGCTCTCTAAACCACTCCTGCTGACAAGTACAGTCAGTTCCTTTGCCTTTTCGCAAAGATAATCTATGCACTCATCAGGTTTTGTCAAATGGTCAATATATCTTATATACTCATCACTTAAATTAAACGCTACTGTTTCATCCAACCCGCCAAGGATTGCATAGTGAATAGCCACTGCCACTGTCGAAACTGCCCAATACCGAATCTGGCGTATGGGGTCTAACGACATCTTTCCCATTACAATTCCTTTTTCCATATATTCTTTTATTGCCTGCTCAACAGCATTTACATTTCCATGCCTGATAGATGTAAAAACAAAAAATTCAAGCTCAAAAGGAGAGTGTGTTATACCACTCTCTCTTTCTTCATACAATACATTTTTCTCGGGCAAAACATCCACCCTAAAACTTTTCCTGCTCAAAATCTCTCTTATTTATTATTCACTTATATTATTCACTTATATTCTTCACACTATTATCGTTTTGCACATCCATTTGCACCATTATTTGTGATATAATTATAACATTTTTGATATTATTTTTTCAAGCACAGCATTATCATTACAATATATGCTGATTAAGGGGTTATTATGGGAAAATTGATTATTAATAAAGACGTACTGCTTTCTTCACTGACTTTCGAAGAAAAAGTTTCTTTGGTTACAGGATCAGGCAGCTGGCACACAAAAGAGATAAAGGATAAGCTTCCATCTGTAATGATGACAGATGGTCCTCATGGAATTCGTAAAGAAGTTAAAGAAGGCGGATTGGGTGCAAACAACAAAAGTGTTTTGGCCACCTGCTTCCCTACTGCTGCAGGACTTGCCTCAACCTGGAACACAGATTTGATATCTGAATGTGGAAATGCAATTGCTAAAGAAGCCAAGGCACACAGAATTGGCATTGTTTTAGGATGTGGAACAAATATCAAGCGTTCTCCATTAAATGGAAGAAATTTTGAATATTTTTCAGAAGATCCATACCTTGCCGGTAAAATGGCAACTACCTATATAAATGCAGTACAGGAAAATGGTGTAGGTACATCATTAAAGCATTTTGCATGCAACAATCAGGAAACAAGACGACAGGTTTCAAACAGCCAGATAGACTCAAGAGCCTTGCGTGAAATTTATTTGCGACCTTTTGAAATGGCCGTTAAAAATGCACAGCCCGCTACTATTATGGGAAGTTACAATATCCTTAACGGAACACATGCCTGTGAAAGCAAAGAGCTTTTAACTAATATTCTTAGAAATGAGTGGGGATTTGAAGGTGCTGTAATTTCAGACTGGGGTGCATGTGTTGATCTCACAAAAGCCATAAACAGCGGTCTTGACCTTGAAATGCCAGACAGCAATGGTTTCCACAAAATAAATAAAAATATAGACATGGCAGCCTTAAACCGCGCTGTTACAAATGTCATCAACCTTGCGCAGAAATATTCACCTGAAACATCTATTCCTGCTTCAAAAGAAGAAATCGATAAAATTCTTGAGGAAAATGATTTTCTTGCTGAAAAGATTGAATGCGAAGCTGCAGTATTATTAAAAAACAAAGGTAACCTTCCTATCGATACCGAATTCAAAAAAGTCATCATTATCGGAGAAATGGCCGAAAATATGCGTTTCCAGGGTGGCGGAAGCAGTCACATAAATGCTTCAAGAAAACCTAACGCAGTTAAAGTTTTCAGAGATAACGGTTTTGAAGTCACCTACGCCAAAGGTTATTGTTGTGATAATGAAAAACCTGATAAAGAACTTGAAAAGGAAGCAATTGCCATTTTAAAAGCTAATGCAAACAATGTACCCGTACTCTTTTTCGGTGGTCTTCCTGACTTTGCAGAAGGTGAAGGCTATGACAGAAAAACCTTATCAATTCCACAAAATCAGATAGAATTAATTGAAAAGCTTTCAGAAGTGACAAGAAACATAATCTTTATCGGATTTGGCGGTTCTGCTTTTGAAATGCCTTTCATCAACAGAGTTTCTGCCATTTTAAACATGTATCTTGGCGGACAGGCAGTTGACAGGGCAGTATATTCACTCGTAACAGGAAAAGAAAATCCTTCAGGAAAGCTTGCCGAGTCTTTCCCCTTCAAACTCGAGGACACGCACTGTTACAAGTGGTTTGGTCAGGAAAGTGATGACATAGAATACAGAGAAAGCATATTCGTTGGATACAGATATTATGACAAATATCACAGAAATGTAATGTATCCTTTCGGCCATGGTCTTTCATATACCTGCTTCAATTATTCAAATCCGTCATATGATGCAACCACAAATACTGTATCACTTACTTTAACAAATACAGGTAAGTTTGACGGAAAAGAAATCGTACAGGTTTATGTAAAAAATCCAAAAGCCAATTATTTACGCGCTTTTAAAGAGTTAAAAGGCTTTGCAAAGGTTGAACTTAAGCAAGGCGAAGCAAAGACAGTGAACATTAAGCTTGACGACAATGCATTTTCCATTTATGACGAAAATAAGAGAATGTTCTGCGCAATTCCGGGAAATTATATCCTCGAAATCGGAGCCTCTTCAAGAGATACAAGACTTGAAATTCCTTATACATTAGAAGGAAAAGAATATACAAGAAATGATTTGGAAAAACTTAGTGAGTACTTCAATCAGGAGGGTTGCGACTTCGACATTTCAAAGCAGCAGTTCATGATTTTGTATGGAAGGCCATTAAGCAATCTTGACGGCAAAAAGCCCGGTGATTTTACAGTATACGATTCTCTCAATAAATTGGCTGAATATTCCTCATTTGCCCGTTTGTTCAAAGCAATCGCAAAAAATGAAGTTTATAAAGCTTTCAAGGGAAAACCCAAAAATGACCCGGAGGTCATGATGGTAATTCAGGGAATGCAGGAAAACACAATTGATTCAGTATTCTCAATGGCCGCAGGAATGATGCCATACAAATTAGCAGAGGCAATTGTAAGCTTTGCAAACAATGATGCAAAGAACGGATGGAAAAACCTTCTCAAAAAATAAAAATCACGAACCTCTAACCTGTAATGATTAATCTAAAAACTACAGACTAATCAATAATAAACTAAACAAAAACATATAATCATTAGCAAAAATAGATGTCAGGGGAAGAAAAATGGGAACACAGATAAGTAAAAAGACCAAATGGAGTTATTGCGTTGGCGCAACCGGACGAGATGCAGCTTACACTTTGGTAAGCATGTTCGTTTTATTGTACATACAGTATACTGCCGGGCTTACCGCCTCACAGTATGCCGTAATCACCACAGGTATGGTATTGTGCAGCATATGGGATGCAATTAACGATTTTATGATGAGTTCTGTTATAGAAAACAGTCACTTAAAGCTTGGCAAGTATCGCCCCTTCATTCTTTTTGGTGCTTTGCTGAATGCCATTGTAATAGTAATAATGTTTACTGTCAGACCTTCAGGATGGAGTTTCGTTATATTCTTCCTAATCTCCTATCTTCTGTGGGGAATGACCTACACTGTAAATGACATCGCATATTGGGGAATGCTTCCAAGCCTTACAAGCGATCCAAAAGAAAGAGATTCTCTTGTCACATTAATGGGTGTTTTTGTCTGCATCGGGCAATTCGTTGTTGGTGGCGTTGTACCTTCTGTCATTGCAGGTCAGGCAGTTGTTGCTTTCAGATTGATTGCATTAATAGTAGCTCTCTCCTTCCTTCTTTTCCAGACACTGACCTTTTTAGGAGTTACAGAGAATGAAAGAGTTGACAATACAAATGAAGTAACCTTCAAAACTATCGTAAGTATTTTCAAACGAAATGACCAGCTGATAAGCTCAGGCATTGCCTATGTTTTCTTCTGTGTCGGACAGCAGATTCTCTTCCTGCTTGCAACCAACTTCTTCTTTTTTGAATTTGGCTATTCCGTTGGTGGCGGATATATAACTTTATTCACTGTAATGTATGGTTTAGGAACCTTAGTTGCACAGTTTGTATATCCTGTTTTGACATCTAAACTTAACCGAATGACTTTAATCAAATATTGCATATTTGTCTTGCTTGTCGGCTATATTCTCCTGCTTGGTTTCGGATATGTAATACCAAAGAGCATTATTCTTCTTATGATTATAGGCTTCGTCATATTCCTAACACAGGGCTTCTTCAACCTTGCCATGGTTGTTATGATTAATAATACCATTGAATATGACGAATACAGATTCAATGAACGACATGATTCAGTTATCTCAGCTATCCGCTCATTTGCTTCAAAATTTTCAGGAGCTTTAAACCAGGGCTGTGTATCCTTGATTTTAATAGTGAGTGGCATATATGCCAAAAGCCAAGAAATCACTGATTTAGAAGTTGAAGCAGGTCAAGGATTGAAAACCTCTGAACAGGTAACTTCATTAGCTGACAGTATTATTGCAACTACAGGAAAAACTGAATTGTTCAGCCTGAGAGTGGGCATGGTGATAATACCACTGCTTACACTTATCATTGCATACTTCATTTTAAAGAAAAAATATACAATCGATGAGAAGAAGTATTCAGAAATGGTTACAGAAATCAATTCAAGAAACGAAAAACAGCTTTAAACAGCTGTTTTTTATTTGAACATTTCCTCAAGAGTTCATTATATGTGAAGTTTTATAGCGCAAACTTCATTTTTGCTTTACCATTTTCTCATTTTGCTTTATAATTGCCATAAATCACTTTTTATGATGTATATAATCAAAGAAAGGACATATTTATGGAGAATTTAGAAAAGAAAGCTATCGAAACCATTGAAAAAATGGAACAAAAAGCTTCTGATGCAATACATACTGTTGAAGAAGCAAGAGAACGTGCAAAACGAAAAATCAAGTATGCCCAAACTATAAAAGGCAAATTCCTTGGCATCATTGCAATAGCGGTTATCATTGTCTCGTTCGCAATAATGGCTTTAACATTAATGCTTTCAAGAACTGCTCTTTTAAAAAATGCATACACTGATTTGCAGTTTTTAACCAGTTTAACGCAAAGTCTCATTGAAAAAAGCGTTTCCGGGCAAGATGACATTCCAAACTTAAACAATGTTGTATCTTCATTACATTCATTAGAGGGTGAACATGCTTACAGTGTTAGTACCATCATTTATGACAAAACAGGCACAATAATAGCATCAAACGACAAAAAATACTCTCCTAATAAAGTTTCCGAAAAGAGCGCATATGCTTCTGATGCTTCAATGAATAGTTATGTAGCGGCTGTTGATAAAATGATTGCTGCTAAAGGTAGTGGAACTGACAGTTATGATGTCAAGGACGAAAACTATCTTACTGCTTATTCACATATTTCCGATTTTGGTTGGACCATAGTAAGTCAGGTCAAAAATTCCGAAGTTA
>JAKSSA010000051.1 GCA_024403335.1 Lachnospiraceae bacterium | reverse complement strand
TTTTTTTTCAATTTTTTAAGTTCATGTGCGCCGTTACCTGTTTTTTTATTAGTTGATACCAGTTCGGCACCCTCCAAAGACCCAATACTATTAGTCTAAACGATCTATGTTCTCAATTTATCAATATTTACTATTACATTTAACATTTTATCAAGTCTTTAACAACTTCGCTTGCTATTATAAGTCCGGCAACAGACGGAACAAAGGCTACGCTTCCGGGAATACTTCTCCGCTTATAACCCTGCTTTGCACTATCTTCCAATCCTTCACTAATTTCACTATTTTCTTCTTGTAAAGGCTTTTTGGGACTTAATGGTTTTTCTTCAGAATAAACAACCTTTAATTTCTTAACATTGCGATTTTTAAGTTCCCGCCTCATAACCCTCGCTAAAGGATCCATTTTTGTTTTATAAATATCTGTAACAACAAATGAAGTTGGATCAAGCTTGTTGCCGGCACCCATACTGCTTATTATAGGAACCTTAGCTTCCTGGCACTTTACAGCTAAAGCAATTTTGGCAGCTACTGTATCAACTGCATCAACCACATAATCATATTCCTCAAACTGAAATTCATCCGCATTTTCAGGAAGAAAGAAGCAGTTATGAGTTATAATAATGGCATCCGGATTTATATCAAGTATTCTTTCCTTCATGACATCAACTTTGAGCTTTCCAACTGTTTTAGTTGTAGCAATTATCTGTCTGTTTATGTTACTTAAACTGACATTATCATTATCGATAAGATCAAAAGAACCGACTCCGCTTCGTGCTAAAGCTTCACAGACATAGCCACCAACGCCGCCTGTTCCAAATATTGCCACACGAGAAGAAGCAAGCCTTTCTATCGCTTCTTTTCCCAAAAGTAATTCTGTTCTTGAAAATCTTTCTGACATATTTTTTCCTGTAAACTATTTTCCTTTATTTATCAATTAGTCGCACCCATCAAGCATTTGCGCTAAGCTAACCATAAAACTTAACATATTCTCAATCTTTTTATTCAATTTATCTTCCTCCATTATCCTTACTTACAAAGCTGTCATAACTGCCTGAATTAATACTTAATCCACAGCAGAAACTACAACAAGTCAGGCATACCATGCCTGACCTCACCCTTTAAATACTCCATATATATCTTAACATATCTTTCTGAAAACTTCAGTAAAAGTTTGTTTAAAATTTAAAATCGAAAAATAGAAAACTCGAATGATTGAAAAATCGAATAATCAAAAATCAAATAGTCAAAAATTGAATAGTCAAATAAATAATTAGCAAATAATAGCTAATTATAAAAATAAACTACTTATCGCTGAATTTATAACCAATTCCCCAAACAGTTAATATAAACTTCGGTGCATCCGGATTCGGTTCTATCTTTTTACGCAATTTCCTGATAAATGCCATAATATTGCTATCATCAAGCAGATACTCATCTTCCCATACAGCCCTGTATATCTGTTCTTTTGTAAAAATCTCACCACGATTGCTTGCAAGAAAATATAAAATATTATATTCCTTTGGTGTAAGCATTATTTCCTCACCTGAAATGGTAACTCTTCTAAATTTTGGAATTATTTCCATTTCTTCATAGCAAATACTGTCAGCATAAGTTCCCTTATTATCATTATTCTCTATTTCCAATGTGAGTGAAGCTGTTTTTCCGCTTTCCAAATCTAAAAGGCGGTTACTTAATTCCATAGCCCCCTCTATATTACTTCCAAGAAGCTTTTCTGATAAAAATTTAGCCAAAGAGGTGCTGAGGCTTGCATATTCATTATTATTTTTCAATCTCATTCCCTCCTATGTCAATTCATTATATTTTTTAACAAAAGCAGACTTAACCATAGATACCAAAGCCATATATCCGATAATAACTCCTATCAGGAATATAAAATACTTTGCAGGCATAATTGTAAGTCCAAAAGATGCCCCAAACGGTGAACATGCAAATACAGTAAACAAGATAACGCCAATCAAGGTAACTGTAATAACAGACCCAGCAGGTTTGCTCTGTGCAAAGGGTATCTTTTTTGTTCTGAGTAAATGCAATATAAGTACCTGAGTCCACATAGACTCTAAAAACCATCCTGTCTGGAACAATGCTATAAACTCCTTAGAATTGCCATTACTTACTGATGGACAAATAACAAAAAACAGAAAAGCAAAGGTAATTAAGTCAAATACAGAGCTGATAGGTCCAAAATATCTCATAAATCGTCCCAAGTTCTTTCCTGACCATTCCTGAGGAAGCCTGTAAATATCCTCGTCCACGCTGTCCCAAGGCAAAACAAGGCACAAAATGTCATAAAGCAGATTCAAAAGTAAAAGCTGCAGGGAAGTCATTGGAAGAAATGGTAAAAAGATACTTGCAATAACAATCGAGAAGATATTTCCAAAATTTGATGATGCCGTTATTTTTATATATTTTCTTGTATTGGCAAATGCCTTTCTTCCTTCTAAAATACCTTCTTCCAAAACATTTAAATCTTTTTTCAACAAAACTACATCAGAAGCTTCCTTTACTACATCAGAAGCCTGGCAAACAGAAATACCGACATCTGATTGAACAATAGCAGGCAAATCATTCATTCCATCCCCTAAAAATCCGACAGAATGGCCATTTTCCTGTAAATAACTAACTATATTACTTTTTTGTTTTGGTGAAATATTTGTAAACAGACTTACTCTTTCAACTGCCAAAAGCTTATCATCTTCAGACAAAGAATCAAATTCTTCTCCATCCATTCGATTCAAAGTATCAATTCCAAGTCTGCGGCAAATAGAAATAGCAACACTTTCCTCATCACCTGTTAAAACCTTAACTTTAACGTTTAAATTTCCAAGTTTCTTTATTGCACTCTTTGCAGATTCTTTAGGTGCATCAAAAAATGCAAGGTAACCTAATAAAATGAGATCCTTTTCATCCTGCTTTTCCAACGTTTCAGCCTCATGTTCCTTATATGCAACAGCTAAAACCTTCATTCCATCATCAAGCATTTCATCAACTACTGCATGAACGCTCTCAGAAGCCTGGTCATCAATAAGACGGACTGTATCCTTAAAAGATATATATTTACACCTTTTAAGTACAGCATCAACACTTCCCTTTACCAAAATTTTATTAGTTCCATCTTGCTTTACCAGAACAGATACTAATTTTCTCTCATAATCAAAGGGGATTTCATCAAGCTTCAATGTATCAGCTTTAATTTTTTCATAATAACTGTCCTTACCAGGCATCTCTTTACATTTAAGAATGGCTTCATCCAAATGATTTTTTTCGCCACTGTGATAAATGCTGTTAAGATATGAACAATCAAGAACTTTACTGCTTTCGTTTCCCAATATATCCATATAATATTCAAGAATAAGCTGATCGCCCGTTAAGGTTCCTGTTTTATCAACACAAAGAACATCCATGCTGCCGAAGCCCTGCATGGCACTTATATTCTTAACAACTGTCTGCTTTTTACCCATTGACGAAGAGCCCTTAGCTAAACATGCATTTACAACCATCGGTAAAAGCTCAGGTGTAAGACCTACACCAACTGAAAGAGCAAATAAAAGTGAAGTAGCCCAATCTCCCTGTGTCACCCCTGTAGCAATAAAAACTATAGGTACAAGAATGCACATAAATCTGATTAGTACCTTGGCAATTGAAGCTGCACCTGTATCAAAGCTGTTTCTTTTATCGGAAGTTTTATCCTTTATCCCTCCAAATACCGTATCCTTGCCAACTGCAAGCACCACACCCTCACCTGTTCCACCAATTACCGCAGAACCTGCAAAGGCTATATTTTTGTAGCCTGCAAAAGAATATATATTCTGTTCCAAAAGCGTTTCTTCATTTTTTTCAAGAATAGCACTCTCGCCTGTCAAAATCGACTGCGACAAAAACAAATCATTAGCCTTTATAATTCTTACTTCAGCCGGAACCCTGTCGCCTGCATGCAAATGAATAATGTCCCCGACAACAACTTCAGAAGAAGCTATTCGAACCCATTCCCCATCTCTTCTTACAGTATTCTCTGTATCAACCATATTCCTTAAGCTGTCAGAAACTTTTTTTGCTTTCATTTCCTGAGCAAATCTCACTATTCCACTTAAAGAAAGCATGCAGAAAATAATTATAGCCGTTGAATAATTGTGGCTGTAATCCGTATCCATAATAAACTCTGTAGCAAATGAAATAATACCAAGAACAAACAAAATAATGGAAATAGGATTTACAAATGCCCTTCTCAAACGGTAAAGTATGGAGTCAGGCTTGCTGTCAATCATAGTGTTTGCGCCATACTTAGTTCTGCTTTCCTGTACCTGCTCATCACTAAGACCATTTTCACTTGTATGAAAATCCTTCAAAGAATTTTGCCAGAGAACATGCGCATATATATCAATTTTACTGTTTTTAAGTTTCAATTCACCCACAGTTATACCTCCTGCCACCTGTTAATAATAGCATGCACAAATAACAGGCGAAAGTTGAAATTCTTGCTTTTTTCTTGCTTTATTTAAAAATCTATTTATTCTTTTCTTCATTATATTTTATAATCGGCGATAGTGCAAAAAATAAATAGGAAAAGAGGTGTCTTTGATGGAAGAAGTAATCATGCAACACAACACATATGCTGATGAAATCGTTGAATTAATAAAAGATCACATAAACGATAAGCAGCTCCCTATTTTACTTTCAGATTATCATGAAAATGATATTGCTCAGGCCTTTGAAAGCCTGACACCGGAAGAACGAAAACAGATTTATCCAACATTAGGTACAGAATATGTAGCTGAAATTTTCTCCTATTTGGAAGATGCACATGAGTATTTAAAAGAATTACAAATCGAAAAAGCTGCTAAAGTCATTTCCTCAATGGACTCAGATGATGCGATAGACATCCTCGAGGAAATGGATGATTCCACTCAGGAACAGATCGTAGAATTGATGGATCAGGAAAGCAGTGAAGATATCCGATTGATTTTATCCTACGACGATGACGAAATTGGTAGCAAAATGACCACCAATTTCATCGAAATCAGCAATACATTAAATGTCCGCGGGGCCATGAGAGAACTCATATCCCAGGCCGGAAAAAATGATAACATCATGAAGCTTTATGTTTCAGATGAAAATGGCGAGTTTTATGGTGCCATAGAGTTAAAGGATTTGATTATTGCAAGAGAACATACTGATTTATCAGCTTTAATCAGTACATCCTACCCCTTCGTAACCGCACATGAGAAAATCAGCGATTGTATCGAGCGAATCAAGGATTATGCCGAAGATTCACTTCCTGTATTGGACGAAAACAATCATATTCTCGGTATTATCACCGCACAGGACATCGTTGAAGTTGTCGATGAAGAAATGGGCGATGATTATGCTAAGTTCGCAGGTTTGACCGCAGAGGAAGATTTGCATGAAAAAACATTTGAAAGTATGAAAAAGCGATTGCCCTGGCTGATCGTTCTGCTTTTCCTCGGTATGGGAGTATCAAGCGTTGTAGGCATCTTTGAAGGAGTTGTTGCTAAACTTTCAATAATCATTTGTTTCCAGTCACTTATTCTTGACATGGCAGGAAATGTCGGTACACAGTCACTCGCTGTTACCATCCGAGTTTTAATGGATGAAAACCTGAAAGCAGGACAAAAAGTCAAGCTTGTTTTCAAAGAAATCCGGGTTGGCTTCTGTAACGGTTTGTTCCTTGGCATCATGGCACTCATATTCATTGGTGGATATGTTTGTATTTTTAAACACACCACAGTAAGTTATGCTTTTCTGATTTCAGCTTGTGTTGGTGTTTCCTTGTTAGCCGCAATGATTGTATCAAGCCTTGTGGGAACAATCGTACCGATTTTCTTCCACAAAATAAAGATTGACCCCGCAGTTGCTTCAGGTCCGCTTATTACAACTGTAAATGACCTGGTTGCAGTAGTAACCTACTATGGTCTTGCCTGGTTATTACTTATAAACATGTTACACATAGCATAAAAAATGCAAGAGAAATCACATGACTAAAGCCTTGCGATTTCCTTGCATTTTTCTTGCATTTTTTAAAAATCATTAGCTATAAAGCTATTTTCTTATCTTTTTTCATAATCAATCAGAGTCATTTTTTCATTAATTACATGTTCCTCTCCGACTCGCACAAATCCGCATTTCTCGTACAAATGGCAGTTTGCACTTTCTTGCAAAATCGTATCAAGTTTCCAAACTTTAATATTAGGATATAAGGAAAATACCTTTTGTATTGCTACATATCCTATTCCCTGATTCTGATATTTAGGAAGTATAAATATTGGGCTTATATAATAGCAATCTTCTGAGTCTGATAATTTACGTCCCACATTTAAAGCACCAACTCTTGCACCATCTCTTACAATAAAATAATATTTTCTGTCAGGAGATGCTGCTCTTGCATAAACTCTTTCAATAGATTCCTTTGCAGGAGAACCTTCATCATGGTATTTTTCGTATAGGGGCATAAAACTCTCAAGCTGCATATTGTAAAGCTGAGGGATTTCATCATCACGAACATTTTCAAGCTTAACTCTGTTCATCTTTTCTGTCATTCCAACATCCGGGAGATCAAAATGTTCTTTTATAATAGCTGCCACTTCCGATGGTTCAAGATTAGTATTATCTATTTTTATATAATTCTTAAAAGGAATTTCTCCCTCCAAACTTTCAAGCCTGTATTTTGTTTCTTCTCTAAGCATTCTATCTTCAGATACTGCGATATTTCTCTTAGATGCTTTATTTTTAAGACGGTTTTCTGTTTTATTTCTCTCAATGCGCACATTTCTTTCGGCAACCAGCTCTACGTAATAAACAGTTCCGCCACTTTCTTCAAATTTATCAGTTACAGTTTTAATGTAATCCCAATCAGACTGAACATCAAACGCCCACATATAAGTAAAAATAAGGCCACTATACTCAGTCTTTAAAAATGCATCAAAAATATCTTCTCGAAGCTTTTTTATCACGCTGCCATCAAATTTTCCAAATATTTCTATTACAGGTTCAATCATGTGATGATTGTGAAATAGCCTGTAATCAGTTATCTTCATCAACTCCTGGCCAACAGTCATTTTTCCAACTGCGCCACTCCCGATAAGTACTAAAAGATTCATATTCTTTCTCTACCTCAAATTAATATTGCGAAATTAAACCTACAAATTTCAATCATAATAAGCCAAAAGCCGGCTGAAAACTAATATTCACAACCGGCTAAAAATTAAATCCACTTATTAAACATGCTGGAAAACGAGCTGTTTAAATTTCCATTACTATTATATACGCTCGCGTCTTTTACTGCAGAGCTTGCAACACCTGAAGCATACTTTTCAATCTGCGCCCCATATGAAGATGAACCGGAAAATAAAGACTTAATATTATTGGTATCAACATTATTTAATGTTTCTTCATCAACTGACAGCTTACCATCCATGCCAACGCTCACACCGATTTTTGAAAGAGCCTTAGTCATCGCATTTGTCATGCCGCTCATAAACTGAACATTCTGCGCAACACCTTTTGAAGTAGTCTTAGCTGACTGTGAAATAACATCATTGTATTCACTGACATATTTCTTGACTGCACTTACTATATTTTCCCTGTTATTTTCTGTCCAAAGTTCAGTCTTGCCAATAGCTTGAGTAGCACTCTTAAGGCCTTCCGCTTCAGTTTTCATTTTAGTAAGTCCTGTTTTATCCAAAGGATCCAAGACTTTATTCTCTTTTGTTTTATCCTTCTTTGAAGCAGCATCCTTTTTATCAAGGGCATAATATGATTTAACAAGCTTTTTATATGCTCCGCTTCTTAACATACTGTAATCACTAAGATTAATTGATTCAAATCCGGTATTAGATTTTAAGCCTCCAAAAAGCGCTGAAATATTTATATTTCCCATATTTGATTACCTCCATGTACTCAAAAATTGAAATGTAATTATACAATCGGCATTTATCACTAATTATTTTATATCAAATAATGAAAATTCTCAATACTTTGCTTTAACCTTCACACATTCATCAAGCCACATCAAAACTTCACGAACGTTGCTTTTAAGTTTGGTCAAATCTGTAGAAAAGCTCGATGCTTCCCATCTTTTGCCTTCTCGTAAGTAAGCACCTGATTTATCAAGTTCATAATAATTTCTGTCAATTAAACGATTAATATATTCCTCAGAAAAAACATTTCCTTTCAAATAATCCCACTTTTCTTTAAGAATCTGCTTTGCATTATCAATATTATCGTTAAGATATCTCTCTCCAAAAGCCCAGTATGATACGCCTTTTACATCATCATTAAAAACAACATAATTTTTCTCATAATCATCATATCTTAATCCAAAGGTATAATTAAAATCCCATGGAACATAATAATATTTGTATCCTCCATCAGGTGCATTTTTGCAGACAATCATCATGTTTTTTGCGACATTGTCAACACCCGTTACTGCTTGCAAAAACAGCCAGTAATCCGTAAGATTTTCAGCATCAATAACATTTTTACATGCTTCAGGAAGTTCTTTCTTGGCTACCGCCGTCAGTTCAAGATAAGAAATAAGAGGTTTCCAATCTTCTGTACCTGTCAACGGCTTTTTATTTTTATATGTCCAATATTTCTTTCGTTCAATCCCGTCATCAATAAAAAGATCCGAGTAATCAATGCCCTCGTTCCAACCATTACTTAAATAAAAATATTCCTGCCTGTTACCTTCTTTTGCTACTTTATCGATATCAAACTGCTTTTCATCAAGAGGTTCCTCCAAAAGATAAAGTCCTCTGTACTCATCATTTATAAAAAGTTCGACATATTCCCCATGCGTTCCATAATTTGCACCTTCAACCATCTGCGAAGCTCCAAAGCTGTTCCAGATATCAGCGGTAACTTTGTCACGAAGCTTATTTTCCTCATTATACATGGCATTTAATATCCAGTCATCATCCTTACGCAAACCGCAAAGCTTAACTTTTTCTTCGGTTTCAAGCTTGTAAGACTTTTTGGGAAATCCTCTGCTTAAATTGCCTCTTACATGAATTGTGGCATTCATTCCGGTTGTCATCCAATTTTTCATCGAATTGGCATCATAAAAACGGAATATGCCATTGCAATCATCATCCCCGATTTCATCAGTTTTATGTCCATCTGAAAGATTAAGAGAAATTACAGGAAGACCTGATAATACAAGCTTAAATTCAAAAACACTTTTATCATCAAATATATAACCCAAATAGCCATCGGCCTTGCTCATGGCAACCAACTTATCAGACGGAATTCTATCTCTGAAAACAATGTTCTTACCCTCTGATGTAATCTCACCTTCTTCCCACTCATCACTATAAACAGAAAGTGGGAGAAAAAAAGATTTTGTAAGGCTGTCATAAGGCAAAGGCCATCCGTTGAATTTAAGTTGCGGAACACTCTCCGATTTTGAAAGACTACCTATCATATCTTCCATTCCGTTCTCCAAATACAAAAACTGAATCGAACCATAATCATTAACAGACTTAGCTTTATTAAGATATTCATCCCTTAATGCAATAACATCAACAAAATTGTTTCTCTCTTTGGGAACATACTCATCCTTTTTTTCAACCTCATCAGATGCGGTTCCCTCACCGGTTTCTGCTCTATTTGTATTATCTGTGTTACCTGTATTATCATTATTATTTACCGTATCTTTTTCCGTTATAACATCATTCGGATTTTCCTCTTCCATTCCTGCAAACCAGTCATCAAAGTTTCTTACATTCTCTTTATTACCACATCCCAAAGCAATAAATGATATGATAAATACACATATCAATAAACTTAATTTTTTCTGCATTCAACAACCTCTTCTTCTGACATATCTTAAAACTTATCAATCTGACAACATTTATGTACCATGTACTGTCAACAATTCCAGTATCAATTCCAGTAACAATTCTATTAACAGTTTTTTTGCAATCCATACTGAATACATAGCATACCATATGCCGTATTAAATACGCGTACCGCCATCATTTCAGTATATCATAAATTTTATGATTATTACAAGGTTTGATAAACTTATCATATTTTTGTTTTCACAATCATCAGCATATATATTCAGCTTTAAGATTTTCATTTCATTATTAATCTCTTATTAAATCTTGTCTGCAATTCATTATTTGCAAATTTCCTCTCAAAGTAGTATAATGCACAAATCAATTATGAGTCATTTTATTTGACAATAATAAAACAAAGGAGATCGACTTATATGGATATGGAAAAAAAGAGTAAACTCAATTTCAAAACAGCGCTTTTACTTTTTGGCTGTGTGCCAATGTTGGTAGCAATTCTGATTATTTCAGTTGCTTCCATCAGCAGAATGGAAAAGACGATGGAAAAAATGTCATTTGCAAAGCTCAAATCGGCTGCAACCGAGGTTGCCGTATGGTATGAGTATGATATCATAAATAACAATCTGTCTTTAGATGCTGATAACCCTGACGATACAAAATTTATCGATTCACTTAAAAAGCAGAATATTGAATTGACATTATTCCAGGAAAACACTCGTGTCATGACATCAATTGCAGATACAGCTAATCCGACCGGACGAAACATCGGAACCACAGCAAATGCTGATATCTGGGCTAAAGTTAAAGCCGGTGGCGAATATGAATCAGCAGATGTAAAGATTGATGGCGTAGACTACTATGTTTACTATGTTCCAATCACTGTAAACGGTGAGGTTTGGGGCATGGGCTTTGCAGGAGAGCCAAGAGTCAGCGTTCTTCGCGAAATAAATTCAGTCGTTCAAACCATAATCATACTTGCAATTGTAATCGCAGCAGTATTTGTCGGAATCATCATAGTACTTGCCAGAATTATTTCCAATTCTGCAATTTCTGCTTCAAAAGCACTTGATTATCTTGCAAGCGGTGATATTACAACCACAGTAAGCATAAAGAGCCATATTAAAGAGTTACAGGAAATTGCATTTTCAGTAGCAAATTTACAGCAAAATCTTTCAAATATTATCAATAGTGTAAAACAAACTTCTAATGATGTTGCAGATTCTGCTAATAATGTTTCAGATATTGCAAGAAGTTCTTCAGAAAATTGTGCTCAGATTAACTTTGCCATTGATGAACTTGCACAGGGTAGCATGAGTATCGCTGACAGTTGTACTTCAACAGCTACAGAAGTTGACACAATGTCCCGTTGCTGTGACAGCATTTCCGTTGCAGTAGATAATCTTTCAAATGCTTCATTGGAAATTCAGAAAGCTAACGAAGACGCATCTTCATATATGAGTACTGTACTTAGTGCTTCTGAAAAATCAACTAAGTCCGTAAATGAAATTGCTGATGTTATTCACGAAACCAATGCTTCAATTTCAAAGATTAATGAAGCTATTGCTTTAATCATGAACATAGCAAGCCAGACAAATCTCCTCTCTCTCAATGCTTCCATTGAAGCAGCAAGAGCGGGTGAGGCCGGCAGAGGTTTTGCAGTAGTTGCTGAAAACATCAAGGAACTTTCTGAGCAGTCTGCAAGATCAGCAGAACAAATCAGAGGCCTTGCTAATGAAATTACCACAAAGTCAACTGATTCAGTTAAGCATGCTGATGAAATCAAGGTTATCATCAACGACCAGCAAAATCAGATTAATGATACTCAGAAGAAATTTGATATCCTTTCTTCAGAAGTCAGCAAATCACTTGAAGCAATCAGAGATATTTCTGAGAAAGTTACCGAACTTAACAATGTTAAGAATATCATTACTTCAAACGTATCCGATTTGAGTGCGGTTTCAGAAGAAAGTGCAGCCTCAACCGAAGAAACAACCGCAAGTGTTTCTACTATTGCTCAGTCTGTTGAAGATATTAATTCACAGAGTATGGATCTTAAAGATTTGGCAGGAAAACTTGTTGAACAGGTAAGTTTCTTCCACTAGGCTAAATTAACAACCAATAAAGTTATATAAACAGTCAATAAAAATCGCTTAAACCAATGTTTAAGCGATTTTTTTGACCAATATTTATTCAATTATTATGTAAAAAATCAATTTTATTAACATCTTAATCCGGAGCCTGACCATCATGAGCCAACCACTTGCACTCTGTCATCTCCATGTTTGTAAATACCGCTTTGAAAGATGATTCTTCCGGGCTGCAAGCATATATTCCAA
The DNA here is from genome assembly GCA_024403335.1 of Lachnospiraceae bacterium. Classification (GTDB taxonomy): domain Bacteria; phylum Bacillota; class Clostridia; order Lachnospirales; family Lachnospiraceae; genus JAKSSA01. Next base: position 706 of record JAKSSA010000051.1, on the reverse strand, counting down.
ACTGAATTTCATCTGTAGCTTTGTACATATGGCAAATTCTCATCTGTTTATACTTAACGCCGTCTTCAGAGCACTCAATACAATAATCATCTTCTCTTCTGCTAAATCGGTACCACATGGATTTAACACTTGCATCAATTTCGGTTGTAGCCCAATCTGAGAAACCATTATTCGTAGCTACGCTTCCAAGATGCTGAAAGTCCTCATTTTCAAACTCGATTGAGCCTTTAAGCCAGTTATCACTATCCAAGTACATGACTACGCCACACTGGTCAAAACGAACTTTGCTTTCAAATTCCGTCTTTACAGTGAAAGAAAAGAATTTTTCTTCTGTTGTTATCTGTAACACAGGAGCATTATCATTCCTGAAATGATAATATGTGCGCTGCCATAAATCAGTGTGTGGTGTTGTTATTATTTCAATTCTATCATCCTCAATCGAGAAAGCTTTAGGCTCTCTTGTCCATTTCCACTGTTTTTTATCTATCTTCATAGTCTTCCCCCCTTATATATACTTCTTACGGCAGACACATTTCCAGCAAACAAAAAAGGATTTGCATCACTTAAAAATTTACCCAATTCTTCATCCTGTGTATCATCCCAATCAGCATCCAAAGCCAAAAAGATCATGCAATACAACTCAAACTTATTCATACAATTCCCTCCAATTAGTTGCGAAGCTTCTATTATTTTATAACAAGCCACG
>JAKSSA010000050.1 GCA_024403335.1 Lachnospiraceae bacterium | reverse complement strand
TCAATTCAGGTGAACACTCAGGATCAACTGCCATTACAAGGTTATTAAGTGTTACATCATTACGATAATCCTTAGGGAACAAAGGACGCATAGGACGGTCAATAACACGTGAGGTTAAGATCGAATTTTCTGATGCTCTTCCTTCTCTTCTGTTAAAACCACCAGGAATCTTACCAACTGCATATAACTTCTCTTCAAATTCAACATTCAAAGGGAAGAAATCAATACCTTCACGAGGCTTTTCTGATGCTGTTGCAGTGGATAAAACAACAGTGTCGCCATAGTGCATAAATGCTGCACCGTTTGCCTGCTTTGCAACTCTGCCAACATCAACTGTAAGTGTTCTGCCAGCGAGTTCCATACTAAAGCTCTTATAACTCATTTTTTTCCTCCATTTTCTACGGAGCCCGAAACCACTGAAATATACAAAAAATCATTTTGTACATTTCAGAAGTCTCGGTCTTGCCCCGAATTTTTTCAACCTTATCATTATATCTCATTCAATGCAATAAAGCAAGTCTTTTAATCAATTAGCTATTTTAACTATTTTAACTATTTTAACTTATTATAAAAATTTAACACACACATTAAATTAAATAATTGTCACCAACCTGAAAAGAATTGCTAATATGCTATTTTTGTAGTAAAATGGAAAAAATTCTCAGGAGGAAGATATGAAACATCTTATAAGTCCTTTAGATTTGAACAAAACAGAAATCGACGAACTTATTGCCATTGGTAATAAGATGTACGAAAATCCCAAGGACTATTCATCTATCTGTCAAGGTAAAAAAATAGCGACTTTATTTTACGAACCAAGCACAAGAACACGTTTAAGTTTTGAAGCAGCAATGCTCAATCTCGGTGGAAATGTACTTGGTTTTTCTTCGGCTGATTCTTCAAGTGCCGCAAAGGGCGAAAGTGTCGCTGATACTATTCGTGTCATTTCCGCATATGCCGATATTGCTGCCATGAGACATCCCAAAGAAGGAGCGCCAATGGTTGCAAGTCAGCACTCTTCCATTCCAATCATTAATGCCGGAGATGGTGGTCATAATCACCCTACACAAACGCTTACTGATTTATTCACAATTAAACGCCTTAAAGGAAGACTTGATAATTTAACTATAGGCTTTTGTGGTGACTTAAAGTTTGGACGTACTGTTCATTCTCTCGTTCAGACACTTGCACGCTATTATACAAACATTAAATTTGTTTTTATTTCGCCGGAAGAGCTTACCATCCCGTCATATCTTAAAAAGGAAGTTTTGGAAGACAACAACATACCTTTCTGTGAAGTCAGACTTCTTGATGATGCAATCGCTGATTTGGACATTCTTTATATGACCAGAGTTCAGCGCGAACGTTTCTTTAACGAAGAAGATTATGTAAGATTGAAAGACTTCTACATCTTAACCAATGCAAAATTAAAATCTGCTAAGGAAGATATGCTTATCATGCATCCTCTTCCGAGAGTAAATGAAATTGCTACTGAGGTTGATGAAGATCCAAGAGCTGTATATTTTAAGCAGGCAGAACTAGGTGTTTACATCAGAATGGCTTTGATTTGCAGACTTTTAGGTTTGTTATAACAGAAAGGACAAAACATGTTAAATATCGGTGGATTACAAGACGGCATCGTACTTGATCATATTGTTTGCGGTGGAGCAATGGCTATCTACTCCTATCTTGAACTTGATAAATATGATTGTACCGTAGCTATCATAAAAAATGCTAAAAGCAAAAAAATGGGAACCAAGGATATGCTTAAAATTGACGGTTTAGCAGATATTAATTTAGATGTACTTGGTGTTCTCGATCCCAATATAACAATTGATGTTATAAAAAACGGAGTTATTATTGAAAAAAGAAAACCTCTTCTCCCTAAAGAAGTTACAGGCATAATTAAATGTCAGAATCCCCGTTGTATTACTTCAATAGAGCAGGGAATTAAACACAAATTTAAGCTTGTCAATGAAACAACAGGTCTTTACAGATGTGTATATTGTGAGCAGGCCTTCAAGCGCCGTCATGGTTGATTGCATATTAACCTTCAATTCTTGTTTAGAGTTTATTAATTTTTGCAAAAAAAAGAATCGGGATGACCGATTCTTTTAATTTGGTTTTAAACTTAATTACTTTCTTAAACCAAGCTTCTCAACGATAGCACGATATCTTTCAATATCGATTTTCTTGAGATAATCAAGAAGACCACGTCTCTGACCAACCATCTTTAACAAACCTCTGCCTGAATGATTGTCCTTCTTGTTTGTCTTAAGGTGCTCTGTTAAAACATTGATTCTTTCTGTTAACAATGCTACCTGAACTTCGGGTGAACCTGTATCCTCAGGTGTTCTTCCGTAAGTTGCAACGATTTCCTGCTTCTTTTCCTTTGAGATCATTTTCTCATCCTCCTTATTTTTAATCGCCTTGTACTAAGAAAAGGTCGGAGTGTCCTTATCCGAGTACAGGTTATTGCTTCAAAAGCTTAAATATAATAACACAACATTAAACCTTTGTAAACTACTTTTTTACTAATACAAATAACCATTTTTTACTAATACAAATAACCATTTTCACTATTTATTCCAATGAATGGATAAATAAACCCGAACGCAATTTAGGTTCAAACCAGGTGGATTTTGGCGGCATCAGCATATTAGCATCCGAAACGTCAAACAGCTCATCAAGTGAAGTTGGATACATTGAAAAAGCTATTTTCATGTCTGTTCCAGCTCTTCTTTCAAGCTCTGCAAGACCTCTTATTCCACCGATAAAATCAATTCGCTTATCCGTTCTCGGATCTTTTATTCCAAGTATCGGTTCAAGAAGGTTATCCTGCAAAATAGAAACATCAAGTGACTTAACAGGATTAGTTTCAACTTTACCATTATAGGTAAGCTTATACCATTTATTTTCAATATAAAGTCCAAATGTGCCTTTACTTACAGGCATATAGCTTGTTTCTACTTCTTCACAATCAAACTTTTCACTTATTGCATCAAAAAATTCTTCTTTGCTAAGACCATTTAAATCCTTTACAACTCTGTTGTAAGGCATAATCATTAATTCATCCGATGAAAAAAGAATCGAGAGAAATTTCTCATATTCGTTACCTTCACATCCTTCTTCTCTCATCCTAATACCAACCTTAACAGCGGAAGCTGCTCTGTGATGTCCATCTGCGATATAAATATTCTCTATATTCTCAAAAGCGTCCTTAATTCCAGCTATTCTTTCAGTCGCATCTATCTTAAATACTCTGTGCCTGATTCCGTCTTCTGATACAAATTCACATTCTGCCTTATCTTCCTTAACAGTTTCAATCATCTTTTTCAAATAATCATTTTTTCTGTAAGCAAGGAATATGGGGCCTGTCTGAGCTTTCATCGTATATACATGATTTATTCTGTCAATTTCCTTTTCTTCTCTGGTATTTTCGTGTTTTTTTATTACACCGTTAATATAATCATCAATAGAAGCACATGCTACGATACCGGTCTGAACTCTTCCATTCATTGTTAATTCATAAAGATAATAGCATTCCTTTTCTTCTTTGAAAAATATACCACGATTTTTCATCTCCTCAAATGCAGATAAAGCACTTTTATAGGCTTGTTCTGAATACATATCAAAAGAATCATCAAATGCTGTCTCAGGTCTGTCAATATTCAAAAAAGAAAGTGGTTTACCCTGTACATATTCCTTCGCTTCTTTTCTTGAATATACATCATAAGGAAGTGCTGCAACCTGATTAGCTATTTCATTCCTTGGTCTGATTGCATTAAAGGGATATATTCCTGCCATATATTCTACCTCTCTTTTACATCTTTAATACTATTCCCAAAACTGCGCCAACTAAAACCCAAACTGATGAATGCAGTTTTTTAAGCTTTTTATTCTTTGAAAACGCATATCTTATACCAAAGATAACGATAAAAAGAATTAATGACTTATAATTAAATAAGTCAATTGAAGGATTTTTTAAAAAGTTCTTTGCTCCTTTTATAAAGAAAACTTCATTAAAAATATTCAATGCAGTTACTAAAACTAATGCAGTTACTGCAGGCTTAAGGCCATCCATTACCTTTTTTAAAACGGGATTATCCTTATTTTTCTCAATAAACTTAACAACGATAATTATCACTATAAATGCAGGGGCCACAAGTCCTAAGGTCGCACAAAGTGCACCTGCAATCCCACCCATTCTAAAACCTGCAAAAGTAGCCATGTTTACGCCAATAGGCCCGGGTGTCGACTCTGATACTGCAATCATATCAAGAAGTTCTTCTTTTGTAAACCAGTCATATTTATCTGCCATTTCATAAAGAAACGGAATTGTCGCCAGACCGCCTCCTACAGCAAAAAGCCCGGCCTTAAAAAACTCAAAGAAGATAATAACAAATTCAAGAATTCTTTCCATCGTTATCCTCCTTTGTATTCATCGTTCTTTTCTCTTTGCATTTATTAAACATGTAAAGAACAATTGAGAATATCAATGCAAATATAACAATATAAACTGATGAAACCTTTGCAAATAAGGATAATACTAAGCTTACAGCAAATACAATAAATCCGGCCGTATTTTTTATACCGCTTTTCCAAAATTTAATAACAGCATCAAGAATAAAAATCAGCACTATAACTCTTATACCATTAAGTGCCCTTGTAACATAAATATTGTCTGAAAAATTATCAAGCAAAGAAGCTATTAAAATAATAATAATCAAAGAAGGGGTAATAACACCCAAAGTTGCCGCCACTGCACCTTTATAGCCATCCTGCTTAAAGCCAATATTAGTTGCCGTATTTACTGCAATTACTCCCGGAGTACACTGACTTATTGTAAAACAATCTATTATTTCATCTTCTGTTGCCCACTTTTTTCTTTCACATATTTCATTCTGAATCATAGTAAGCATGGCATATCCACCACCAAAGGTAAATGCACCAATCCTGAAAAATGACCAAAATAGTTGCCAAGCTTTTTTCATATAAACCTCATTTGGGCAAATATAAGAAAAAAGGTCAACCATTTTTAGTTGACCTTCATCAAAATTACATTCTCTTTAAGTATTCGCCTGTTCTTGTATCAATCTGAACAACGTCACCTTTTTCTACGAAAAGAGGAACACGAATTAACGCACCGGTCTCTACTGTTGCAGGCTTTGTAGCACCTGTAGCTGTATCACCCTTGAAACCGGGTTCTGTATCAGTAACAACAAGTTCAACGAACATAGGTGCTTCTACTGAGAATACCTGTCCATTGTGTGAAAGCATCTTTACAACTTCATTTTCCTTAACGAACTTTAATGCATCACCAATCTGATCTTCTGTCAATGCAATCTGCTCATAAGTTTCTTCGTCCATAAAGTAATACATATCATCCTGCTTGTAGAGATACTGATTGTTTGTCTTCTCAATCATAGCCTGAGGATACTTATCGGTAGGTCTGAATGTTGTTTCAACAACACCACCGTTCTTGATGTTTTTAAGCTTTGTTCTTACGAATGCTGCTCCTTTACCGGGCTTTACATGCTGGAATTCGATAACCTGTAAAACCTGTCCATCGATTTCAAGTGTTAAACCATTTCTAAAATCACCTGCTGAAACCATATTTCCTCCTAAAATGTATAAACATTAATAATGTTAAATCAATAACAGAGATATTTTATACTATTGTCTCTCATATTTCAAGCATTTTATTACTATGAATATCGAATATTATTACACTGAAGTGAAAAGTTTATTTCCACTTTGAATATTATTACTTAAGATATTTTCTACTTATTAGCTTTCAAGAATGCATTTACATTATCCAATGACATAGGTTTACCCCAGACATAGCCCTGAATATAATCACAGCCCTTGCTTCTTAAATATTCAAGCTGCTCTTCTTCCTCAACAACTTCAGATACTATCTTGCAGCCAAAGATATGGCCCATGTTGATAATAGCTTCAACAAGTTCTCCTTTATTTATGGCATCAATAATTGATTTGTCAATCTTAATAAGGTCAATTGAAACCGTACTCAAAAGTGATAAGGAAGCATATCCCTTGCCAAAATCATCCATTGCAATTCTGACACCAAGTTTTTTAAGCTTCATTACAACATTTTTTGTTTTCTCAAGAGACATTGCAATACACTTTTCTGTAATCTCAATTTCAAGGCAGGAAGCCGGAAGTTCAGCATCAAGCAGACATTTTTCAACATAATCTACAAAGCTGTCTTCAAGTATCTGTTTAGGAGAAACATTTACAGAGAGGGTAAGTCCTTTATTTGCTTTTAAGGTATCAGCCATATCCTTCAAGGCTTTGCTTAAAACATATTCACCAATATCTATAATCAAATCGGACTTTTCTGCTATCGGAATAAACTCACTAGGTCCTATTTCCTCATCCATATTTTCCATTCTTATAAGTGCTTCAAAGCCCTTAATCTTTTTGGTAGAAGATTCAAACTGTGGCTGATATACCAAATAGAATTTATCATGATCCAATGCGAATTTGCAAAGCTGCTCAACCTTCTGCTCTCTCAAAAATACAGATTCAACATTATTATCATACCAGCCGTATTTTTTAGTAACGCTTGAGTTTGCAGCATACAAAGCCAAATCTGCTTTCTTGATTATTTCACTGGCAGAATAACCATCCTTCGGATAGTTAGCCATACCTATACTTGATGTCAAATATACAAATGCATCCTTTGATCCTTTCCAGTCTTTTATTGAATCTATAAGTTCATTTGCCATATTTTCGGCATCAGCCCCTGTCGCATTGGGCATAATACATACAAATTCAGTGCCTTCCATTCTTCCAAGATGATTCTTGTGTCCAACATTTCTTGACCATATATTTACAATATCTGAAAGAATTACATCACCTTTTTCACGTCCAACTGTATTATAAACATATTTAAAGTTATCTAATGTGATAATTAAAAGCTGGAAAGATGTTTTTGAATTTATAAGCATATTCATGTGATCAATAATATGCTTACGATTACTGATTCCTGTAACAAGGTCGGTATTTGAAAGCTTGCTCTTTTTTTCAAAGCCGTTTCTTATCATAAAAAGTGCAATGAATGCTGACAAGCTGTAAACAAAACCCGGTAAAGCAGACATATTGCCGCTTACTCTCATTCCGTTTATTGTTCCCAATAAAGAAATACCCAAAAGAATCTCAGCAATAATACCACCTATTCTGTAATCAACAAGCGTAATCAAAATCGCAATTAAAAACAGAATACCTGTTATAACACCGGAAATTGAGATAAAAACTTCAGGATGTCCAGGGTCTCCAACTATGACTATATTACCGCCTGTTTTTCGGTTATATATATTCAAGATAAGAAACAATGCAAAATAAACAGCAACCAAAACGACAATTGCAAGTTTATTAGCCATTGTTCTTTGTTCAAAATTTTTACTCTCTGCATTATTTGCCATACTCTACATTCCCCATAAATCATAAAATAGGTATTTAGTCCTTATATTATATCACTTTTTGTGAACTATTGCAAGTATCACTTTTTCTTTACTGAATAACCAAATTTTCCTATATTATCCCCTAAATGTCTGTACATACCATGAGAATAAGCAACCAAATCTGATGAATTCAAATCAAATTTTCCGGTTTCATCCATATATTTATCGTCAACTGTCACATTTACTATCTTAGCGATAAATAAGTCATGGGTTCCAAGTTCTTTTATTTCAGTAACCTTGCATTCTATATTCACAGGACTTTCTGCTATTCCAGGAACCGAAACCTCTTTTGATTCACTTTCAGTAAGTTTCATCTCCTTGAATTTGTCTATATCACGACCTGACTTCACCCCACAGTAATCTGTCGCATATGCCAAATCAGCAGTTACCAAATTTACTACAAACTCTTTTGTTTCAGCTATAATATCGTGAGAAAACCTTTCTTTACGAACCGATATTGATAACATCGGGGGATCACTGCAAATAGTTCCGGCCCAAGCCACCGTAATAATATTTGGTCTTTCATCCTTTCTTTTACAGGAAACCATCACAACAGGTAAAGGATATAACATATTGCCTGGTTTAAATGTTACTTTAGCCATTTTCACTCCTATAATTCTATAAGCTTCTTTTCTGAATGTGCATAATTGATATAACCATTCTCTGTTACACAAATCATATCTTCAATTCTTACACCACCAAAGCCCGGAATATAAATACCAGGTTCTACAGTCATTATAGTATTAGGCTCAATAATTGTATTGCAAAGCATTGAAAATCTTGGATCTTCGTGAATCTTTAAGCCTACACTGTGTCCAAGTCCATGTCCGAAATAACCTTCATAGCCCTTAGAATATATATAATCTCTTGCTACTTTATCATATTCCTTACCTGCTAAACCGGCTTTGCACATGTCAAGCACCTTAAGCTGTGCCTCAAGTACTGTATCATAAATTTCTTTCTGCTTGTCGTTTGCTTTACCTACTACAATTGTTCTTGTCATATCAGAGCAATATCCCTTATAAACACAACCAAAGTCCATTGTAAGTAAATCGCCATGCTTTATAACTCTTTCAGACGGCTCAGCATGAGGAAGAGCTGAATTTTCGCCAGAAGCAATGATAGTTTCAAAACTAAGTTTTTCAGCGCCATTTGTTTTTAAAAGATATTCAAGCTTTGCAGCAATTTCAAGCTCAGTCAAACCAGGCTTGATATAATTAAGAATTCCCTCGAAAGCCAAATCACCAATATGCTCTGCCATTTCAAGTTTTTCAAGCTCATCTACAGTCTTAATTGAGCGCATTAAATCAAGTTCATTTCCTAATGCAACAAGTTCTTTTCCGACAAATTCCTTAACAAATGAATTATATCTGTTTACATAGGTATACTGATCTTCAAAACCTATTTTTACAGCCTTTTCTTCACACAAGTATTCATTTATTACTTTTCCATAACCGGCATTTTTAGGATCAACTATTTCATAATCCGGTGCCTGGTTTGTTGCAGCTGTTGTATATCGTGAATCAGTGAAAAGATACTGTTTCTCGGCAAAAATCAAAATAATACCTGTTCCACCTGTAAAACCACTGAAATAACGAAGGTTTGCCTCATCTGTAATCATGACTGCATCAAGATTACGTTTTGCAAGTAATTCTCTTACTTTAATAATATTTTTGTTCATATTCTCCTCTTTTCTTACTTAAAAAGTATTACTTATTTAATTTCTGATTATTCCAAGTCTTTCTATTAATTTCTTATTGTAATCTGTCATCTCAAAATCTTCGCCCAAATCAATTACCATATTTCCGGATAATTTGATTAATTCCTTTATTACAGGTTCAACGATTGATACAAAGCAGCTCTCTGAATTTTTTAGTTTCAATAAAGCTTCATTTTCACCAAATTTACGAATAATAAGCTTTTCTAAATTAATGTAGACTTTGTCTTCTTTCTCTGCGATTTCTTTAGCCTTTAAATCAGAAGCTTGACCAAACAAAATATAGTTTTCTTTTTTATTTTTTCTTCTGAACGAACCAAGTACCGGTTTCTCAAGATAACGCTTTAATACTATCTGTATTTCTTCTTTGGGATTTATTGGTAATACTCTGATTGACATCATCCCAAGCATTTTAGCACCAAAGCAGTCGGTAAATATCTGATCTCCGATAAAAATCGTATTTTCTATATTTGTACCACACATCTCGCAAGCTTTTAAATATCCCTTTTTTGAAGGTTTTCCAGCTTTATAAATAGAATTAACCTGAACATCTTTATTGAACAAATCAACTCTTTCTTTATCATTGTTTGATAATAAACAGATTTTAAAGCCTATCGATTTCAGTCGTTCAAATAGCTCAATCGCATTATTGTCTGCTTTTGCACCATGAGGAACCAATGTATTGTCAATATCAAAAATCAATCCTCTGTAGCCTAACTGATAATACCTCTCAAAAGGTATATCATATGCTGATACTACTTCTATTGTCGGAAAAAAAATATCAAACAAATCAAATACCTCTTTCACTCGAAGATGTCTTTTTGGTTTTATTAATTGCAGGAATTGTACTCTTTTTTCCCTCTTTTAACTCAGTTGTAACTTTTGTCCTTCCTATAAGTCGTTCAAAAGCCTTATTAATTTTTTCATTCTTTGAATTGTCGGAATATGTCTTATTTTCTTCCATTTTTCCTCCCATGAGGCTATAAAAAACTCTCTAAAAAGTATATCGACAATAAATGCACACACATGAATTATTATACAATATTCACATAAAAATGTCATTAAAAAAGTGGGCAGAAAACTCTGCACATAAAAAAGTGGACAGAAAGCTCTGCCCACCATAAACATATTAAACACTTTACTTTTCTTCTTCAGCTCTCTTCTTAGCTTCTTCGATAGCTTTGTTCATAACATCAGTAGGAGCCTGCTCATAACGATTAAAATGATATTCGTATTCGCCAATTCCACCTGTCATAGAACGTAAATCTGTAGAATAACTGAACAATTCGGATACAGGAACTTCTGCTAATATTTCCTGCTTACCACCACTTACAGGATTCATACCCATAACACGACCGCGTCTTTTATTAAGGTCACCCATAACATCACCTGTAAACTTATCAGGAACAAGCACCTTCATATCTGCGATAGGTTCGAGTAACACAGGACCGGCCTTCATGAAGCCATCCTTAAAAGCAATAACTGTTGCCATCTTAAATGACATTTCATTTGAATCAACAGGATGATATGAACCGTCTGTCAATGTAGCTTTCAAGCCTACAACAGGATATCCTGCTAAAGGACCTGCAGTAACTGATTCCTCCAAACCTTTTTCTACAGCAGGGAAGAAGTTCTTAGGTACGCTTCCACCGTAAACCTGTTCAAAGAACTCATATCCCTTTTCCATATTTTCAGAAGGTTCAAAGATAATCTGAACATCACCATACTGTCCATGACCACCTGACTGTTTCTTGTGCTTTCCTCTTACTTCAACTTTCTTGCGGATAGCTTCTCTATATGCAACTCTTGGCATTGAAATCTCGACTTCAGCTTTATATCTTGTTAAAAGCTTGCTGACTACTACTTCAAGCTGTTGTTCACCAATACCATAAATTAATGCCTGATGATTCTCCTTGTCATGAACAACCTTTAATGTTAAATCTTCTTCCATAAGCTTTGATAAAGCTGATGAAATCTTATCGTCATCATTCTTATTTTTTGCAGTGTAAGCTCTATATGTATAAGGAACTGTCACACTAAACTTTTCATAAATAACAGGATTTTCTTTTGTTGAAAGAGTATCATTGGTTACTGTATCGGAAAGTTTACCAATGGCACCTATATCTCCTGCATGAAGCTCTTTAACTTCAATCTGTTCCTTACCTCTAAGAACATATATTCTTGAAAGCTTTTCTTCTGTTCCTTTTTCTGCATTATAGATTACATCATCGTTATGCAAAACACCTGTATAGATCTTGATAAGTGAGAACTTACCAATGAACGGGTCCGCAATGGTCTTAAAAACGCGTGCTGAGAAAGGTTTTGTATCATCATAATCAGCAACAAATTCTTCATTTGTCTTCTCATTTTTACCTACAACGATACCGGGCTTTGCAGGTTTAAAATATTTAACTACCTGATGTAATAACAATCTTACGCCTGCACCTGTTGCGCCAGAACCACATACTACAGGAACGATGCTTCCTTCTGCTACTGAAGTTGACAAGGCACCCTGAATTTCTTCAGGAGAAAATGCCTCTGAACCCTGATCAAAGAATCTTTCCATAAATTCTTCACTTGTTTCAGCAACAGCTTCCATAAGTGTTTCTCTAAATGTATCAGCTTCATCTTTGCAGTCTGCAGGAATATCACCTTCATCAAAACTTCCATCAGGATTAAACTTTCTTCCTGACATCTTAAGAATATTTACAATACCTGTAAACTTTTCATTTTCTATAATAGGAGACTGGAAAGGAGCAATCTTTGTTCCCCAGGTCTCTGTCAACTCATCAACAACTCTATGATAATCCGCGTTTTCTACATCCATGTCTGTAATGAAAATAACGCGAGGTAATTTTCTCTTTTCACAAGCTTCCCAGGCCTTTATGGTTCCAACCTCCAAACCAGCCTTGGCTGAAACAACTATTACAGCAGCATCTGCTGTTGCAAGTGCTTCATCAACTTCTCCAACGAAATCGAAATATCCCGGTGTATCCAGGAAATTAATCTTTGCATTTTCCCATAAGATAGGAACTACTGTTGTATTTATTGAAAAAAGACGTTTGTTTTCTTCTTTGTCGTAGTCACTAATTGTGTTGCCTTCTTCTACTTTGCCCATTCTTTTTGTAATCCCCGTAACAAAAGCCATGGATTCGACAAGCGTCGTCTTGCCACAGCCACCATGTCCGAGAACAGCCACATTGCGGATGCTTTCATACCTAAAAGTGTCCATGTTATACCTCCAATAAATTAAGTTTAACCTAAAAAACAAAAAAAGGTTCACCCCTATATTTTGTATATAAGTTGAACCTTATTGTACTAATTTTTGGTAAATATTGCAATATTTTTTTATTTTTTTGATATTTTTTTGTGCAATATGTACAAAAAAATTCGACAATATTTTCATTTTTAATCTTATTAAGAAGTTGTACTTATCGCTTAAAAATCATAAATAATCAATAATTTTTCCATAAAACTATTACATGTTGTTAATCTTAAACTCACGATCATTTTCTCGCATTTGATCTTTTTTGGCTATTGATTCTCTCTTATCGTATAATTTTTTACCCTTAGCCAGTCCGATTTCCACCTTCACTAAGCCATGAGTAATATATACTCTTAACGGAACTATTGTGTAACCCTTAACTGTTAATTGCTGATTAAGCTTTCTGATTTCAGTCTTATGAAGCAATAATTTCTTCACACGAAGCGGGTCTTTGTTAAAAAAGTTACCTTTTTCATAA
>JAKSSA010000005.1 GCA_024403335.1 Lachnospiraceae bacterium | reverse complement strand
GAAGCGAAAGGCAGCTATAACGAGGATAAAATCGGGCAGTATTTTTCTGCAATCAGCAATGAGGCAAATCTTAGACAGCAGCAATTTGGATGGTTCATTCTCGGTGTAAGTGAGAGCAATCAAAAGCATCCGGTCGGCACTTCATTCAAGCAGGGCGATTCTACATTACTCGAAAAATTCAAATATGAAATCGCGAAAGAAACGACTGATGGTATGACCTTTCTCGATATTATTGAGTTAAGCCCGGTTTATGAGGGAAAAGTATGTCGAGTCCTGATGTTTAAGATTCCGGCTGCAGTTGCAGGCATGCCTACAGAATGGAAAACAAGATACTATGCACGTAGTGGTGAGAGCCTTGTTCCATTGCAGCAGTATAAAATCGATACAATTCGTAATCAGGAGCGCAGAGACTGGTCCAGACAGATATTGCCCGGTGCAACAATCGAGCATTTGGACAAGGATGCGATTGCCTTTGCCCGCAAACAGTACAAAGAGAAAATGAACCGCCCGCACATTTCTGCTGAGGTAGATGAAATGTCCGACGAGGAATTTCTTACTAAGGTAAAGCTGATGTCCGATGGTAAGGTTACGAATGCTGCCATGTTATTGCTGGGAAGTGCGGATCATGATGATCTGTTTCCAAATACGCCCAGCTTGATGTGGCGATTGATTGGTGTAGATGGAACCATAAAAGACTATGAGATTTTCACTATTCCTTTCATAAGCGTAACCGAGAAGCTCTTTGCTAAAATCAGAAATCTGACCTACAGATACATGCCGAATCAGATGTCTCTGTTTCCGAAGGAAACTCAGCAATATGATACCTGGCTGCTGCGTGAGCTTATGAACAACTGCATCGCGCATTCCAACTATGTTCTTGGTGGACGTATCTATCTGAATGAGGAGGATGACTGCATAAGCGTCGTGAATCCAGGTGATTTTCTCCCGCAGAAAATAGAAAATGTTTTGCAGAAAACTTATAATCCTCCGTTCTACAGAAATCAGTTGCTTGCCGAAGCCATGGTGAAGTTCCATATGATCGACACTGCAACCAGTGGTATCAAGAAAGTCTATCGCATTCAGAAAGATAAGTTCTTCCCCATGCCTGATTATGACCTGAGTAACGGGAATCAGGTAACGGTTAAAATATACGGCAAAATATTGGATGAACGTTACACTTATATATTGTTCAACCATCCGGAGCTCGATTTGGAAACGGTTTATTTGCTTGACCAAGTTCAGAAAGGAAACGGTTCTCAGCTTACTAAGGATGCCGTGAAGTATTTGCGTAAGCATAATCTTGTAGAAGGTCGTGTCAATACGCTCTATTTATCGGCAGAGGTTGCTCAAACAATACAGGAAGAAGCGCAATATATTAAGAACAAAGCATTTGATGATCAATATTATAGAGATATGATAATTGATTATCTTGAAAAGTTCGGAAAAGCCCAGCGAAAAGACATAAGGAAACTACTTTGGGATAAGCTTCCAGCAGTTTTGAGTGACAAACAGAAAGATAGAAAGATTCTTACTCTTTTAACAGCCCTAAAAAGAGCTGACCGCATTGAAACCGATTCGGATAATAAGCAAACTTCAAGTTGGATTCTCAAAAAGTAATTGGGTTAAGCTGTTTTGAGATTGGGTTAAGATGAATGGCTTAACCCACGCATATAAAGTGAAAAAAATGGGTTAAGGTTGGTTCAAGATTGGTTCAAGATTGAATTGACAGCAATAGAAAAAAAGTGTGCTGATAAATAGTTTTAAGTTGTGAACACTATAGCAGCACGATTGAGAGACATTAGGAGAACTGATTATGGCAGTTAAATACGATAAACTTTGGGACATTCTTAAAGAAAAAAATATGATGAAAACAGATCTGGTGCGTGCAGCAAAAATCAGCACGAATGCTATGGCCAAGCTTGGACGCAATGAGGATGTGCGCGTCGGAATTCTGGTTAAAATCTGCGCGTATCTTGATTGCAAAATTGACGATATCATGGACATGGTTCCGGATGAGAAATAGGTGGAGGAAACACTATGGCGTACAACAACCTTTATATTGTCGATAATTCTTTAGAGGACCAGAGCGTTAAAAATTACCTCTCCGAGTGGTGCTCTATCTCCAAGCAGATGGATATCGCAACTGGCTATCTTGAGATAGGTGGTCTTCTTGCACTTGATCAGGATTGGCAGAAGCTGGACAAGATCCGTATCATTCTTGGAAACGAAGTAACTAAAAGAACTAAGACTGTTATAGATACGGTTGTAAAGGCTATTCTTGACCGAATTCGCGAGAGCATCGATGAAGAAGCTGAAAAGAATGAATTCCTTATTGGTGTTCCTGCCATTCTCGAAGCTATGAAATCTAGAAAAATTGAATGCCGTGTTTATGATAGCAGCAAGTTCCACGCAAAAGCATATATTACATATTTCCGTGATGAATACCGCGACCAGTTCATTTCTTCTATGAATGTTCCTACCGGATACGCTTTGGTAGGTTCCAGTAATTTCACTAAGGCCGGTCTTACCCAAAATATTGAGTTGAATGTTCAGGTCAAGAATGATGTTGACCTGTTGCAGCAGTGGTTTGAGAAATACTGGGAAGAAGGCGTAGATATCACTCAGGCTATTCTTGAAGTAATCGAGAATCATTGCAAAGAATATAGCCCGTATGATGTTTATATGCGCTCAATGTATGAGTATTTCAAGAGTCGTGAAGAAACTGTCTCCGAATGGGAAAACCATGAGTCTGTTATTTACTCCGGACTTTCCCAGTATCAGAAAGAAGGCTACAACAGCATGGTTGAAATAGCCGAGCGGTATTCCGGTGCGTTCTGCTGTGATGGTGTCGGTCTTGGAAAGACCTTCGTTGGCATGATGTTGATTGAACGCTTTGTAAAAAAAGAACGCAAAAACGTTGTACTCATTGTGCCAGCGGCTGCAAGAATCTCTGTTTGGGAAACAACGATAAAAAAGTATATTCCGGAAATCCTGGAAGGTTTCTACCCCTTCAAAATCATTAACCATACCGACCTGCTTCTTGAAAAAAATCAGAATCTGATGGATCAGATTACAAAGCAGGCAGAGGTCGTTGTAATTGATGAAGCTCATCACTTTAGAAATCGCGGATCCAATAGATATCGCAAGCTTTTCGACATGATGGCAAATGGCAGTCAGAAGCAGATGTTTATGCTGACGGCTACACCTATCAACAATAGTTTCCTCGACCTTCAGCACCTGATTGAATTGTTCACACACCGTCAGGATGATTTCTTCGCTGCAGCTCCACTTGGAATTCACAGCTTGAGCGGTCATTTTAAGAAAATGGAAGCTACTTTGAATGGCATGACTGGTACAGGAGTGATCGACTCTATTGATATTTCAGATGATATTTTCCGTGGTGACAAACTGGTAAATCAGCTTGTGGTTCAGCGCAGCCGTGCCTATGTAAAGCAGAGCCTTTCTGCAGCCGAGGGCTCGAAGGTGGTGTTCTCTCTTCGTCGGCCGCCTACGGTTGCTCATTGTTCTTTGAAGGATTCCTGCGGAAAGCTGATTGATGATTTCATGAAGTCTTTCTATCGTAAAGATAAGCAGACCGGCAAACCTATTACCATTTTGGCTCTGGCGGTGTATTCGCCGTATGAAGAGGAATACTTCATTGGTGACAGATCCAAGATTGATGAAATGGTTTCAGGTCGTCAGGCTCAGATTGTTAATCTGATTAGGCAGTTGCTGCTGAAGCGTTTTGAAAGCTCTATAGCAGCATTTGAAGAAACCTGCATTCGCATATATATCCGCCTCCGTAAGTTCATGGTGGACTATAAGGAACAAGGCAATGTAAAGAAGATTGACCGCTTGCTCGCAAAACATACTGAGGTGTGGGAATATATCGAGAAGTATCTTGCATCCAACACTCAGACAACAATTGAAGATATTGAAGATGATCTCCCGGAGTATGTTTGGGAGTCGGAAGAAGAATTTGATGTCAGTGAATTTGATATCCGTGCAATGCTGGATGATACCGAGTTGGATATGGAAGTTCTGGCGGAGTTTATTGAGGATATGATGGCGTTTACACCGGAGAACGACGATAAAATCCGTGAGTTGAAGAGCATTCTTACCGAAGACCCTCGTGTTGCCGGACGCAAGGTAATCATCTTCTCCGAGTACCGTGCTACAGCGGTATATATTTACAACGAACTGAAAAAAGCTGGCTTCACAAACCTCTATGAAATCGATGGGCAGTCCGGTGGTGATCGTCATGAGATGGTTCAGAGATTCGCACCCTACTATAACGACCTTTCCTCTGCGGAAGTTAAGGACGAAATCCAGATTCTGATTGCTACGGACGTTCTTGCAGAAGGTTTGAACCTGCAGGATGCTTCCTGTCTCATCAATTATGAGCTGCATTGGAATCCGGTTCGTCTGATGCAGCGCATTGGTCGTGTAGACCGCCGTAGAAATGCCGAAATTGAGGCAAAGCTTCTTGCAGACCATCCCGAACTGGCAGCAGACCGTGCAAATGCATATTACTGGAACTTCCTGCCGCCCGAGGAACTTGAAAAGCTGCTGTCTCTGTATCACACCGTCTCCAAGAAGACGCTTCGCATTTCAAAGACCTTTGGCATTGAAGGTAAGAAGCTTCTTACTCCAGAAGACGATTACGAAGCTTTGAAAGATTTCAACTCTCAGTATGAAGGAGCGCCTTCTGCTGACGAAGAAATTGCCCTTGCCTATCAGCAGATGCTGATTGATAACCCCGGTTATGAAGAGCTTGTACAGACTTTGCCCAAAAAGATGTACAGCGGTAAGATGGCATCCACCAGAAAAGGATTTTTCTTCTGTTATGAACTCCCCAGTAAGAGAGCAGACGGAACCTGGACTGATGGCGACGGACTTTACCGCTGGTATCTCGTTGATCCTGAAAATGACATTGTGACTGACCAGACTTATGAAATCTGGAAAGCAATTAAGTGTGAGCCAAGTGAAGCACGCGTTCTGACTGTAAGCGAGGAGCAGTTTGCTGCAGTTAAGAAAAAACTTGATTCGTACATCAAGAAGAATTATATGCGTGCGGTTCAGGCTCCAATCGGTGTAAAACCCAGACTGGTTACATGGATGCAGCTCACATAAGGAGAGATAATTATGAATTATGATATTCGTAATGTAAAAAACACAACAGACCTGATTACCTATTTTTCCACCAATCTCGGATGGGATATAGACATGGACAGCTTCGATGATATTGAAGATATCTCCTATGATTTTGAGGCGGAGGATATTGGCCTTAAAGAGGAAAACTTTGCAAAGATTTCCTCTCTTCGCTAGCTTCAGCCATTGGTTGACGGCCAGCAGTGGGGTATTTTCTGCATTGAATTTGACAGCAACAAGTTTGAGGTATCTGCACTTAGAAAGATTCTTTCCACACTCGTACCAAGGAGACGCAGCTCTGTCGACCACACTGTCTGGGAACAGCAGGACCTTCTGTTTATCTGCAATTGGGGTGAGGACAATAACCGTACTATCGGTATTGCGCACTTTGAAGACAGAGAAAAGGGTCTCCCTCAGATTAAAATGATTTCCTGCGCACCGGCACTTGAGGATTTTACTCAGATCAAAGTGTTTGAGGACAGACTTTCTCTGCTTGCATGGCCGAAGAATCCGGGAAATATCGATGCATGGCGGGAAGATTGGTCTAATGCATTCTTTTCCGGATACCGTCAGACCATCCAGGATTCTTCTACGCTTACTATCAAGCTTGCAGCAGAAGCTCAGGAGATACGCAACCGTATTCTTGCAACGCTTGCAGTTGAAACAAAGAACGGCTACGTCCATCTTCTGTATGACAAATTCAGAGATACTCTGATTCATGATATGACGGAACAGCAGTTTGCGGATATGTATGCCCAGACAGTCGTATACGGTCTTTTTTCCGCACGCTGCATGGACAGTACACAGGATGACTTCAGTGCAGATGAAGCAATCGAATGCATTCCCGGTACAAATCCATTCCTGAAGAGCCTTATGCGCGAGTGCCTTGGTTCTCATAACAGCAATAAGCTTTCTTTTGACGAACTGGAAATCGGCAATGTTGTGGAACTGCTTCTGCATTCCAAGACTGACGAAATCATAAAGGACTTTAACCGTCAGACAGGCGGCGGACGTGAAGACCCGGTTATCCATTTCTATGAGGAATTTCTGACCGCCTATGATAAGACCCAAAAAGTTCAGAGAGGTGTTTACTACACTCCTCAGCCGGTTGTTAATTTCATCGTTCGAGCGGTGGACTCTATTCTGAAAACAGAATTTGGCTATGAGGATGGTCTCGCATCCACTGAGACAAAGAAAATCAAAGTAATGCGCGACAGCCATCGTAGAGTAAATGGTTATAAAACTCAGGTTGAAGAGCAGATTGAAGTTCCTGCGGTTCAGATTCTTGACCCTGCCACTGGTACCGGAACCTTTCTCCGCCAGACCATCCTGCAGATTTATGAGAATTTCCAGCAAAAGCACAAAGGAGAACCGAAAGCCGTTGTTGCTGCCCTTTGGAATAAGTATGTGGACGAGAGCCTGTTGCCTCGTTTGAATGGTTTTGAACTTATGATGGCTCCTTATGCCGTCGCACACATGAAACTTGCTATGGTTCTGAAGGATACGGGATATGATTTTTCCGGTGAGCATCGTTTGAATGTTTTCCTTACTAACTCCCTTGAGAAAGCCGGTAATTCGGATAATCAGCTTACGCTTTTTGATGATCCTTTGGCGACAGAATCGATAGAGGCAAACAAAGCAAAAAAGAACCGTGGTATTAGCATACTTATTGGCAATCCTCCCTATAGTGGAGAGAGTGCCAATAATGGAGCTTGGATTCAGGAATTAATGGAGGATTACAAAAAAGAACCTGGCGGTCAGCAAAAGCTTCAAGAGCAAAATTCCAAATGGATAAATGATGATTATGTGAAATTCATAAGATATGCGCAAACATTTATCGATAACTCTGAGGCTGGAATTCTTGCTTACATTAATCCTCATGGTTTTTTAGACAATCCTACTTTTCGTGGAATGCGGTGGAAGCTGATGCAATCTTTCACTCGGATATATGTCTTGGACCTTCACGGAAATGCAAAGAAAAAAGAAATATGCCCTGATGGATCAAAAGATGAAAATGTTTTTGATATTCAGCAAGGTGTTTGTATTCTTTTAGCCGTAAAAGGAAAACGAACAGGAAAGAGTTGCTCAATATATCACGCAGATTTATATGGAGTAAGAGAATCAAAGTATCAATCGTTGAACAACCTTGCAATAAACACTTTAGATTGGAAAGAAGTGTCACCTGCTAAAGAGATGTTCTTTTTCATTGAGCAGGATATGTCACTTTCAAAAAAATGGGACCGATATTTCAAAGTTGAAGAAGCTTTTCCATTAAATGGTGTTGGAATCTGTTCAAAACGTGACACTATCGCTTTTCATGATTCAAAAGAAGAATTAACAGAAGTCCTTCATGATTTTGAATCCCTTACAGAAGAAGAAATAAAACTTAAATACAATGTTACTTCAGAAAGCAGAGATCAAAAAGTATCTTATGCGAAGAGTAATGTTATTGATTATGGGATAAAAGATGACTACCTCAAGCAATGTCTTTATAGGCCATTTGACTTAAAATGGACATATTATACTGATAAAGTTAGAGGATTTTTGGCTTATCCTGTTTATAAGGTGTTAAGCCATATGTTATATGACAATGTAGGGTTGATTATTAGCAGACAGGGGCAAGCATCTGACTTATCAAATTGGAACGTTGTCTTTGCGACTGATAGAATCGTAGACTTAAATATATTTAGACGTGGTGGCGGTTGCCTATTCCCACTTTATCTTTATACATACAATATGGGAAGATGGGAGCGCATACCCAATCTAAACAAGCAGGTTACATCTACTTTTGAGCAAAATCTTGGACTTAGGTATAAAACAGAAAGAACAGATGATTCTCATGATTACTTTGCACCTTGTGATTTTTGGGCATATATTTATGCTATTTTGTTTTCAAAGCATTATAGGGAGAAGTATAAAGAATTTTTAAATTTGGATTTTCCCAGAATTCCTTATATTTGTGATGAGAAAAAGTTTTGGATGCTTGCTGAAATTGGAAATGAATTAAAAAATATCCATTTGATGAAGCCGTCTTATTATGATGCATCAGCCGCATCCATAAATTCAGGAACTAACATAATTGAAAAAATCACCTTCAAGGAAAGTGCTGTTTTCATAAATAAAACTCAAAGATTTTATCCTGTACCTGATGATATCTGGAATTTTCAAATAGGAGGATATCAACCTCTTGAGAAATGGTTGAAAGACAGGAAAGGTCGGCCTTTATCCGAAGAAGATAAATTGCATTATGTTTCTATTGTTGGTGCATTAATTCAAACAAAAAAATGCATGGAAAAGATTGACTCGATAGTGGATGATCTTATATGAATTGCCTTATAAAATGTTGATTAGCAGCACAACATCTGTATCAATAACATATTATCGAAGGAGTTTGTAAAATGGCAGATTTTAAATATGAAATCACAAAAGAAATCGGAGTGCTGTCAGAGACACCCTCCGGCTGGAGAAAAGAACTGAATCTGGTGTCCTGGAATGGCGGCGAACCTAAGTTTGACCTACGTGACTGGGCTCCCGAGCATGAAAAATGGGCAAGGGTGTTACCTTGTCAAAAGAAGAATCAAAGGAACTTATCGCTTTGCTCTCGAAAGAACTATAAATGTATCGCATTTAACCCGCACGTTATCAAATAACATAGGAGGTTTGAGATATGTCAGATATCCTCGAACAGACCATAAATGACGGAACTGAACAAAGTAAGGTCGTGTCCCTGTTTCAGTTCATTCGTGAATTAAACAAGTTAAAGCAGAAGGCAATCCTGAATATGAAGGATTACCCATGGTCTTTTGCACTCTCAAACCTTCCTGACGACCCGGAGAATATACATGTGTTCTGGCGTGATCGTGTTGAGGATGATGCTCAGAGTTCCGATGCGGATTCCGGTTCAACGCTTCTTTCTGTCCATAAGCCAGAATTCCAAAAGTGCCCTGAACCCGATGAAGTGTTCAAGGACTGGCTCCTACCCGGCTGGGATGATTATCGCCGGGAGGCTTCTGTAAAAGAATCTATAATCCTGGAACCGGAAAAGGAATCTGTATTCTCATCGTTGTTCGATGCACCGCAGGAAAAAGATGGCGAGGAAAAAGTAGAGCCTGCGTACATCTATTTCAACGATGACCCCAAACGAGTAACGGCTTTGGAGTCATGGCTTGTTAAGCGTGCAGTTTGGGTTGAAAAGCAGAAGATTACTGCCAGAACCAGAGACCTATTCGCTGATCTCTATCGTTTGTATTTTGAGTTGCAGAGAGAGTCCGAAACCGAGGAAATCATTGCAGCAAACGGCATACTTTGCGACAGAGAAAATCCTGCAATTAAGCACCCCGTACTGACACACCGTGTAAAGTTGGACTACGACCCGGATGTAAACATGGTATATATTCTGGATACAGATGTTCCGTCTGAAATGTATTCTATTGCATTCCAGGTGATGGAAGATATCAATCTCAGCGGAATTAACTCACTTAGTGCTGATCTGCAGAAAAATGACTATCATCCGCTGGATCGCAATGATACGCCTGCTTTTCTGAAAATACTGGTTCATCAGCTTTCTTCCGAGAGCGTATACTCCGAAGAAGGAATACCTGCAAGCTGGAGCAGCAGCAACCGACTGTTGCTCTATTATGAGCCGTGCTACATTGTCCGTAAACGCTTGGATGGAACGTTGAAAGCAATTGAGCAGATTATCGAAAACGTTCAGGAAACCGGCGAAGTTCCTGCACCAATCGTTGATATCGTAAGCGGCGGAACGATTGAAATCCCTGAGGATACCGGTGAAACAAGCGTTGAAGAACAGCTTGCAGCGGTTGGTGGCGAAAGCGTAGATATCCTGCTTTCAAAAGAAGCTAATAAGGAGCAGTTGGAAATTGCCCGTAGAATCGAATACTACAATGCCGTTCTCGTACAGGGACCTCCGGGAACCGGTAAAACCCATACCATCGCAAACCTTATGGGACATTTCCTTGCACAGGGCAAAAGCGTTTTGGTCACAAGCTATACGACGAAAGCGCTTGCTGTTCTGAAAGATAAGGTTGCGCCCGGCCTACAGAGCCTTTGTGTTTCCATTTTGGATGATTCCAATGTTGATATGGAACGTTCTGTTGATGGCATCACCGGTTATATGTCCAAAACCACTTCTCATGAATTGAAGCGGGATATGGATGTACTGGCAGTAGAGCGCCGTGACATTATTAAACAGTTAGCGGATGTTCGCCGTAAGATATTTGCAATCATCAATCAGGAGTGCAACTGCATTGTTTATAACGGCGAGGACATCTCCCCGTCAAAGGCGGCAGAGTTTGTAGTTGATCATTCATCTGATCTTTCCTATATTCCGGGAAAGGTCCGGCTTCGTGCGCCTCTTCCTCTGACTTTTGAGCAGCTTGCTGAACTGTATCGCAGCAATGAAGGCGTTACAGTGGCAGATGAAATTGAACTTGCTACAAATCTGCCTCAGCCCGAGCAAATAATGTCCCCTGCAGAATTTTCGGAAGAATGGAACGCTCTTCAGTCTGCTCTTCATCGTTTCGAGGCAACTGCCGGAGATAATCAAATGCAGGCTGCCCGCGATACTATTGAACGCAAGCTTACTGTTAACGGCAAGTTCGGCAAAATTGTCGTTGATTATCCCACAGAGCAGGACGTGCAGCAGTTGAAAGAGTATGCGCACTCCTTTGGAAAAATAGAGAAATGGATGAAGATTGCAGCCGTGGATGGCAAGAAAGGTGCTTCTTTCCGTCAGCGTTGGATAACTCTCATTCAGGAAATTGAAAAAGCAAATGCTTTTGCAGAATCCATAGTATCCGAGCAGTTTGGACTGAACATTCAATTTGCTGAGCCGGAACGCATTGCAGACCTGAAAAGTGTATATACCGAGCTTAGAACTACCTTTGCTGATAAAGGCAAAATCGGCAAGCTTGCGATGATGATGCACAAAGAGTATGGCCCCGCGCTAAGTGCGGTCACGCTTAATGGAAAACAGCCGCAGTCTGCTCATGACTGTGATGTTGTGCTGCATTGTATTGAGATGGATGCCGTCCGCAAACAGTCTGCAGTATATTGGGATGAGCTTCTCGCAGTTCACGGCGTCCCGAGATTCTTTGACCTTGATACAGCAAATCAGGAGCGTATTGCCGGAAATTGGGTTCCATACATTCATAAATATCTGGACTGGTATCATGACGCTTACCAGCCTCTTTTGGACAAACTATCTGCTGTGGGGATTCCTGCAGATACAATTTTCGAGGAAGATCCGCTTGATTCTGATATAGCCGCAACAGATAAAATCCTGTCTGCCGTGGAAACGGTTATTCCGGCTATCTGTGATCTTTTCATTGCAGCCATGCGAATTGAAGAGCATACAGATGCAATTGAGGAAGTCAAAAATAAACTGACCATCGGCAAGCGAGGAAGCAGCCGAGTATGCGCAGCTTTGCTATCCTTTATAAATGCAGGAAATACAATTACATATACGGAAGCGTACTCGGAATTGGAACGCATGTATGCGAAGTATGCCCTCCAGAAAAACCGCATTGAGCTTCTCAAAATACTGGAGCCAATCGCACCTCAATGGGCAGAGGCTATTCGCAGCCGTTCTGATGTACATGGACAGACAATTGTTCCCAGTGATATTGAAGACGCATGGAAATGGAAACAACTGTGCGGTATTGTAGAAGAGATTACCGCTACGCCTTTTGGGGTGCTTCAGGCAGAAAGCATACGGCTGAGCAAAGAATATAGAAAAGTCACTGCACGCTATGCAGAGAAAAGCGCATGGTACCACCTGTTAAGAAGAACTGAAGCCGATATTGACATGAAACAGGCTCTGCAAGGCTGGAAACAGACTGTCAAGCGCATCGGCAAGGGTACCGGAAAACAGGCCCCCGCACTAAAAGCGAAAGCCCGTGAATTGATGACCAAATGCCAGGGCGCTGTTCCGGGGTGGATTATGCCCATTAATCGCGCTTTGGAAAGCTTGAACCCCAAGAGCAATCGGTTTGATATCATCATTATCGATGAGGCTAGCCAGTCGGACATTTCTTCGCTGGCAATCCTGTATATGGGCAGAAAACTTGTTATTGTCGGTGATGATAAGCAAGTCAGTCCAATGGCTGTTGGTGTGGAAGTTGACAAGATGAGCGCACTGGAGCAGATGTATATTAAGGACAAAATTCCAAATTCTCATCTCTACAATGCCAAAACATCGATTTATGACATAGCCGCTACTACTTTCCAACCGCTGATGCTGCGAGAGCATTTTCGCTGTGTCCCTGAAATTATTGGCTTCAGCAATATGCTTTCATATGATTACAAGATCAAACCTCTGCGTGATGCCAGCAACAGTACACTTCTTCCTGCTGTTGTAAACTATCGTGTTGCCAACGGAAAACGTGAGGGAAAGAGCAAGACAAACCCTGCAGAGGCAAGAGCAATTGTCGCATTGATGCAAGCTTGCATGGAGCAGCCTGAATACGCAGGAAAAAGTTTTGGCGTCATTTCTTTGCTTGGCGATGAGCAGGTAAAGATTATCCAGCAGCTGATTGAACAGGAAATTGACCCGAAAGAAATTGTCAGCAGAAGTATTCTTTGCGGTAATTCTGCAAATTTCCAGGGTGATGAACGCGACGTAATATTCCTGAGCGTTGTTGACAGTGGAGATGGAAATGGTCCTATTCATCTGCAGATTTTTGGACCGGATGATTCATATCGTAAGCGCTATAACGTTGCAGCAAGCCGAGCAAGAGATCAGCTTTGGGTAGTAGATTCTCTTGATCCAGCGAACGATCTGAAACCCGGCGATATTCGCAAAATGCTTATTGAATACTCCATTAATCCTCAGGCAGTGGAGATGCGCCATGGAGAAATAGAGGAATATGCAGATTCCCCGTTTGAAGCAGCAGTGGCAACTACACTTGCTGACCGTGGCTATCACCTTGTTCAGCAGTGGAAAGTCGGCGCATACCGATTGGATATGGTTGCAATGTGCGGTAAGAAAACTGTTGCTATAGAATGTGATGGTGAGCGTTGGCACAGCGGCGAAGCAAAAATCCGTGAGGATATGGAACGTCAGACTATTCTGGAACGTCTGGGCTGGAGATTCATCCGTATCCGCGGAAGTGAATATTACAGCAATTCCGAAAAAACGATGGAGCGTGTATTTGCAGAGTTGACTAACTACGGAATTGAGCCAGAAGCAGCTGATGTTACAGCTCCGGAAACCAGAAATACTGAACTCCTGAACAGAGTCAAAAACCGTGCCGGTATTATACTGTGTGGCGAGGATGGAGAACCGCAGGAACCGGAGGAGGATACAATTGCCGCTGCACTTAATGGCGGGATCGTCACTACTACTTCGGAGGTCCCGGAACTTCCTTCTATAAAGCAAGCTGTTGTAGCAACTGAGGTTGCTTCAACGGTAACCGTATCCTCAGAAGAACCCCAGATATCGCATGAACAGGAAACCGAAGCTGTTGAAGAAAAGCTCCCTGTATCTGAACCACAGCAACCGGTAATGCCGGTCAAACCGTACATAACAAGCAA
The DNA here is from genome assembly GCA_024403335.1 of Lachnospiraceae bacterium. Classification (GTDB taxonomy): domain Bacteria; phylum Bacillota; class Clostridia; order Lachnospirales; family Lachnospiraceae; genus JAKSSA01. The sequence goes on along the minus strand of JAKSSA010000005.1, from coordinate 52,810 downwards.
TAGCACAAGCTGTGACCAGCAGGTTTTGCCTGGAATGGAAGACTTGCTGCCGGAGACTGATGATATTATCTCGCTGCTGAAAAAGAACAATGTAAAATACATTGATAAGCGGCAGTCCAACGGTGCCCTTTGGATTATCGGTGGAGATGAGTTAAAGCCCATTGTAGCAAAAGCCAAAACGCTGGGCCTGTACTTCAAGTTCAAACCCGGTGGTGGAAAATTGACAAAGGGCAAAGATGCATGGTGGGGTAAATAATATTATTGGAGACAGAATATGCGATTAGAAAGTATTTCATTAGTCAATTTCCGAGGATACCAAGGACCTGTAAAAGTTCTATTTGATGATTTAACTGCATTCGTGGGCAAAAATGATGTAGGCAAATCGACAGTATTGGAAGCACTTGATATTTTCTTTAATGACAGCAAAGGAACAGTTAAATTTGATGCTGGGGATATTATGAACGTCTGTCCATTGAAAATAGTGGTAAGGACGATGATGGTGATTCTATTGCCAATGTGGGGTTTTACTTCTGATGAGTACAAAAGTCATTTTATCAGGATTCCCTTTTGGTTTACAAGCCCTTTGAGTAATCTATAAGGAAAATTGCAAGAGTTAATCCATAAACCATTTGATTAGTAATGCATGAGCAGCAAAAGCAATTTTTGACCTTCAATAACTTTTTTATAAAAAAATACTTGCATTATATTTTTTATAGTGGTAATATTCTACCACCGAGTTGAACAAATGTTCGAGCGAAATTTATCTGATTTAATAAAACAGATAAAACTAGAATCTCGGATAAGTAATTTATAAAATTTAAGATGGCCAGCCTGATAAAGGCGACGGAGAACTCTGAATATTATTTTAGAGTTGCAGCGAGAGGTTACCTCTGTGATCATGTAAATATCACTGCACGAGTTGAAGTTAAGCACTATGGACGCAGGAACAATAGACTTATGTCTTATGTTTTTGTTATCTATAGTGCTTTTTATTTTGCTTTTTTGTATGTGACATTATGTGTATACGACAGAAAAACGGCCTTAATGTACATTGACAATTGAATAGCAGCTACAGTTAGGATAAAACTCCGAGAAAAGTTTCTCGGGAAGCAAACAACCACTGGAATCAACCCAACAGAGTAATTTTCACAGGAAAAGGAAATGTAGTAGTTCGAAGGACTGAGAGGTGAAGAACGAGACCCGGGGGATGTGCTTTATAAAGAGGGTGAAAACTTTCGCGGAGGGATAATAGTCCATGAGGGGCGGTAAGAGACCGTCCCGATTCTCACAACGGCAAGAAGAGAAGGTAGTCGAATGTAGGTAAGTGTTTGGCGCCGTGAACGCGATTGAGCGGTTCTACTGTAGTTCCCACGAGTATGCAGGGCGAAGAGGAACAAGTGCATACATTTTAATGTTCTTATTAGAGGAACATGATACTACCTATATTTGTTAAAAATATTATATCGGCAAATATTTTGAAATTAGGGTTTGGGGAAATTTTTCCCTAACAAGAAAACTTTGTGCGTATAACAAAGCCCGTATCTTGCCATGCTAAAAGATAAGGCGTTTGTTATAACAATGTGCACACAAGTGTTATAACAATGTACGTACAATTTGTTATAACATTTGTACGCACAAAAAATGTCATGCATTTGTTATAACAAGTTATAACAAATGTACGCACAAAGTATGAAGGGATTTTAAGGGAATTCCTTAACAAGGCTGGAATTTGCGTGGTCACAAAACCGTATCTTGCCATGCTAAAAGATAAGGTCTTTGTTATAACAATGTACGCACAAATTGTTATAACAATGTGCATACAAATGGTTATAACGAATAATCACAAATTTCAGGCATATTTATAAAAGAAAATAACGATGATAAAGCATATGATTTTGGAAAGCAATATTTCATTTCAGATGCTTTTTTTATTTGATGCAAAGGAGGATTTTTTGGACGAAAATAAAAAAGAATTTTTAAGAAAAAACACAAGATTGAATAACTTTTCTGCAATTCCAAATGAAATATATGGGATGCATATCAGCAGCACCTCAATGATAATCTATGCGAAACTCTTAAGCAGGGCACAGCTTTCTATGGTGAATGATTTCTTTGATGATGATGGCAGAGCATATGTCATTTATACTTTGAAGGACCTGGCAGAAGAAGTTAACAGAAGTGTTACATCAGTTAAGGCAAATATTAATGAACTTGTAGCTGTAGGATTGGTTGAAAAGAAAAGGAGTAATGTCGGGCGAAATAACATGCTTTTTGTTAAAATTCCGGCTTCAAGTATTATAAGTCAGAATACTGACTATTTACGGTCGGAAAATAAACCTTATATAAGCCGGAAAACAAACTGTTCTACGGTCGGAAAAGTTGCTGCTAATAATATTATATATAAACAGGAAAAGATAATTGATTATAAATGTGAGAAAGGAGACTCATTATAAGATGGATGATATAAAAATATGTCCGGTATGCGGTGAACCCAAAGAAGCACTATTTCCTGAAGAGATAAGAAAAACCATGAGAATTGACAAATATCCGCTACGTTGCTTGTGCGAAAGGACAGCGATGGAGGAAGAGGAAAGAGCACGGTTGCAAAGGGAAAGAGAAGAAGCCTTTGTTCGCAATCGTTCTTTTTGTTTTACAGACAAAGCAATGTATAAATGGAATTTTTTAAATGATGATGGAACAGTAGCAGCTTCTGAATATGCAAGAAAGTATGTAGACAATTTTGATGAAATGAAAAGGAACAATGTTGGTATTTTGTTTTGGGGCGACGTGGGAACCGGAAAGTCATTTCTGGCGGGATGTATTGCCAATGCTCTTTTGGAAAAAGGACGCACAGTCAGAATGACGAATTTTTCTACTATTATTAACGATTTGTTCTGTTGCGAGGATAAAAATGAATATATAGATAAGTTTGCGAAATATGAGTTGCTGATTATCGACGATCTTGGTGCAGAAAGAAATACAGAGTACGCTACAGAAAATGTTTTCAATGTGATTGACCGGAGATATCGCTCGGGGCTTCCTTTGATTGTTACTACTAATTTAAGCCTTAACATTATTAAAGATGAGGTATCAGTTGATAAAAAACGAATCTATGACAGAATTTTGGAAATGTGCGTTCCTGTGCTGATTACAGGACTAAGTAAAAGGAAAAATGTAGCAACTGAGAAATTAAGGCTGTTACAAAGGCTATAAAAGACAACGTTGAAAAGAATACAGAAAGGAAAATATGAATAATTTATTTTTACATGATGAGCTAAATAACAAATACGGTGCGAATTTACCATCTTTTATTCCGCTTGCATATGATGTGCTGGCAAGAATAAATGCTAAGACTGAAGAACTTAAAAAATTACAGACTTTGAAAAGGAGGTGACATGATGTTTAATCAAGTTAAAGAAGAAACATTAACTGAGACTAAGCGTCTTCTTACACTTAAAGAAGTCTGCAACTATCTTGGCATTGGTGAGACTAAGGCGAGAGAACTTTTACGAGGCTATAATGGTTTTGGTGTACAGGTAGGGAACCGATGGTATGCTGATAAGAAGGCACTTGATCGTTGGATTTCTGCCAATACTATCTAAAATACTATTGGTGTACGGAGGCAAATTGTGTTAGTATTATTATACAACATATTTGCCTCCCTTTTTATTTAGAAAGGGAATTGAAAATGGGCAAAAGTTTAAAAGGAAAAGAGCTTGGCAAAGGAATTACACAGCGACAGGATGGCTTATATATGGCACGCTTTACTAATCGATTCGGTAAGCGCCAAACAATATATGCGAAGACTGTATCAGATATTACGCGTATGCTTCGTGATGAGCAACATGCTGATTATAAGCATGAAAATGTTGCGGATTCCAGTATGACTCTAAATGACTGGTATGAGATTTGGTTTAAAACCTGTAAGTCACATTGCAGAGATACAACTCTTCATACATATCAGATTCAATATGAACGTATACGAGAGTTACTTGGATGGCGTAAACTTACAGGATTAAAGCTGGTAGTGTTACAAGAAGCATTTAATGAGCTCAAGAGTGATGCTTCTCGAAGCGACTGCAAGGCGTTACTTATAGATATTTTGAATAGGGCAGTAGAGTCTGAGCTGATTCCTCGTCATGCCGCATATGGCATTAATACAACTATTCAAAATAGGATTCCAGAAGAAAAACGTATTTTGAGTGATACAGAGATTGCTACACTTATGGCTGTAAAAAAGTCAGAGCAGTTACAAAATTTTCTTATCGTTGGGTTAGGAACCGGTATGAGGATGGGAGAAATTCTCGGGCTTACATGGGATTGCGTGGATTTTAATGAAGGAATAATAAGAGTTGAGAAAACTCTTTGTTATCTTCCTAATGATGGTGATGCCATTTATGAATTTCATCATCCAAAGACAAAAGCAGGACGTAGAAGCATTCCAATGACAACTGAAGTTCGTACAGCTTTGGAACGTCAGTTGAATTGGAAAAAACATGTTGAAATACGACACAATCCAAGAGAAAGTATGGAAAATCTTGTGTTTTGTAGTAAGACCAACAACCCTATTCATGAGACAAATGTTCGCCGGGCTCTGAATGAGATTGTTGACAAAATCAACCGAGAAAACCCAGAGGCAAACTTCGAACGTTTTACACCTCACGGGTTAAGACATACCTTCGCAACCAAAGCTATAGCCAGAGGTATGAAACCAAAGAATTTACAGAAGTTGCTCGGCCATAATTCGCTTCAGATGACGATGGATTTATATTGTCATGTTGAGGAAGAAACGCTGAAAAGTGAAATGGCACTTATGGAGAAAATGGTGTAAAAGTGGTGTAGTAAAGATTGAGACTGTTATGAAAGCCCATAAATTATAGGGCTTGTAAACACTTTATTTAAAGTTTTACATTTTTCAGGTAACCGATGAGAAATAGGAGCTTAACAACGCTGATTTTATCGGTATTTTATGTGCTTTACTGATAAGCAACCTGGCGCAGATATAAGTTTGAACGGTTTAGCTTTGGAGAAAGCCACCAGCTTAAGAGTACTTTGGATGGGATTGCCGATGGCATTTTTCTGGTGTTTGAACAGATTGAAGAAGAATGTTAATGTGGTGGAGGAATAAAATGTCTTTTGAATATTTGTTTTTTGATCTTGATGGTACATTGACAGATCCGGCACTTGGGATAACCAACTCTTTTATTTATGCTTTAAAAAAACATAATATAGAAGTTAAGGAAAGAAGTGAACTTTACAAATTTATAGGGCCGCCTCTTTTTGATTCTTTTAAAACTTTTGGGATGTCTGATGAGGAGGCGAACCAGGCAGTGGCAGATTACAGAGAATATTTTTCTGATAAAGGCTTATTGGAAAATTCCGTAATCGAGGGAATACCAGAGGCGTTAAAAGCAATAAAGGAAAAAGGATATAAGCTTGTTATAGCAACTTCGAAGCCAGAACCCTTTGCTATCCGTATCCTTGACTATTTTAAGCTGTCTGAATATTTTGAATTTGTTTCAGGTGCATTATTTGTTAATGGAAAGCGAAACAAAAAAGGGGAAGTAATCAGACATGCTCTTGAAAGCCTAAATATCAATGAGCCTTGGAAAGTGCTTATGATAGGGGACCGTTTTCATGACATAGAAGGAGCTAAAGAGAATAATATTAAGTCAATGGGCGTGACTTTTGGCTATGGCACAAGGGAAGAATTGGCTGGTGCAGGTGCAGATTTTGTTGCAGATACGGTTGAGGAGATGGTAAATGCTATCGCGTGAGGATATAATAAAGCTTGGCTTAGAGTTTGATAATACAATTCTTGATGCACCTTTTCATGATGATAACTGGCAGCTTTTAAGAGATAAACTGACAAATAAGGTTTTTGTGTGGACCTTTATTAAAGATGGATTCCTTAACATAACTGTCAAGCTTGACCCTTTACTTAGAGATTTTTACAAATCTTCTTATCCTGAAAGTGTGATACCTGCATATCATTTAAGTAAACAGCATTGGACTCAGGTCAGGATAGATGGTTTGATTCCTGAAGAAGAAATAAAGAAAATAATAGGCGAAAGCTATTTTTTGGTAACAGACAGCCCTACAAAGCGAATATATGAAGCAGTTAAGCAAATCCCATATGGCAGAGTTGCAACCTATGCCCAGGTGGCAGAACTTGCAGGAAACAGAAAAATGTCAAGGGCAGTTGGAAATGCGTTGCATAAAAATCCGGATCCTGAGCATATTCCCTGTTTCAGAGTTGTAAATTCAAAAGGTGAGTTGGCGGGTGAATTTGCTTTTGGAGGGGAAAAAGTGCAGGCAAGACTTCTTGAAGCAGAAGGAGTAGAGGTGGTTTGCGGCAAAGTGGATTTGGAAAAGTATGGCTTGTTTTCTTTGTTCATATAATGTAAAATTCTTATAAAGCTAAAGGGCTTTGGAAGGTATAATAAAAGTTAAAACAAATGGGGGTGTTTTTATGAAGTATTGTTCAAAGTGTGGTACACAGTTAGAAGACACTGATGTAGTATGCTCAAATTGTGGGGAAGCTGTTGTTGGTTTAAATGGAAAGATTAATGTTTTTGATCACACATCAGAGTTCACATCAGCTGAAATTTCAGAAGGTAAGGTTTTTGGCTTGGCAGTTTATCTGCTTGGAGTTATAGGCATTATTATAGCTTTGTTGGCTTGCCGCGATAATAAATTTGTTGCATTCCATGTTAAGAACAGCCTTAAAATTGAGATTTGCCTGATCATTTCAATCATAGTATGTATTATTCCGGTTCTTGGATGGTTTGTTTTTGCAATTTATGCACTTGTATCTTTGGTATTAATCATTATGGCATTTTTGAATGTATGCAAAGGTAAGGCTGTTGATTCACCTATTATCAGGAACTTCGGTTTCCTGAAATAAACTTGAGGATTTGCCGGTCTTAGTGGCCGGCTTTTTTATAATAATTTATAAGGAGTATTTTATGGTAAGACACATTTGTATGTTCAAAATGAAGGAAGAAAACAAAGAGGCAAATATTGCAAGGGCAATCGAGCTTGCAAATGAGCTTTTAAAGCCTATTGAGTATATCAGAAGATTTGAGGTAGTAGTGAATTCTGAAAAAGATAAACCCACCAATTACGAGCTTTCGTTGATTTTTGACTATGCTTCGTCAGAAGATTTAGAGAAGTACAGAGTTCATCCCAATCATGTGAAGTTTGGAGATTTTATCAAGTCTGTTCGCGAAGACAGAGCTTGTATAGATTACGAATTTGAAGAAAATGAAACTATGCAGGTTTTACTTAACCGAAAAAGCACCAAGAACTTTAAGCCGGATCCGGTTCCTGAATATATTATCGATAAGATTATCGAAGCAGGATTATGGGCACCTTCAGGAATGAACCGTCAGGCAGGAATTATTGTTGCAATAACAGATAAGGCTTTGATTGAAAGATTATCTAAGATGAATGCAGATATTATGGGCGCAAAAATGGATCCTTTCTATAATGCCCCCTGTGTTCTTTTAGTACTTGCTAAGAAGGAAGTAAGAACCTATGTATATGACGGCAGTTTGGTTATGGGTAATATGATGACAGCTGCTGAAGCATTGGGTGTTGGAAGCTGTTGGATTCACAGAGCAAAAGAGGAATTTGAGTCAGAAGAAGGCAAGCAGATTTTGAAGGAAATCGGTATTGAAGGCAATTACGAAGGTATAGGACATTGTGTTGTCGGCTTCCCTGCTTCTTTACCTGAAAGTAAGCAAAGAATTGAAGGCCGCGTATTTAAAGTGAAATAAGGTAAGTTTAAAGAAAGAATGCGTATTTAAGGTGAAATAAGGTAAAGCTTAAAGAAAGACGCACCGTTAAAGTGAAATAAGGTAAAGTTTAAAGAATAATCGTATTTTAAAGCGAAATGAGGGTATGCTGTCATAGCAAATAATAAAAACAGTATGGTTTTGGAGAAATTATGGATAATGTCACAATTTGGGAGCTTATAGGATATTTGGGTTCCTTTTTGGTAGTGGTTTCATTGCTGATGAGCTCTGTTATAAAGCTTAGAATTATTAATACAGTGGGTTCACTGATTTTTACCGTATATGCGATAGTTATTAAATCTTATCCCACAGCAGTAATGAATGCTGCACTAATTATAATTAATATTTATTATTTGGTGAAACTTTTAAAAGCGAGAAATCATTTTGCAATAGCTGAGGCAAAAACAGATGATTCAGCAGTTCAAAGGATTATCTCATTGCATAGGGAGGATATACGAAATTATTTTCCTGACTGGAATGAAAAGGAAGCAGTGAACAGAGTTTTTATTCAGTTTTTGAATGAAGAAGTTGCAGGAATTACCCTTGGGCAAGAACATGAGAACGGCATACTGGTATTGAAGGTGGACTATTCGACACCTCATTTCAGAGATTGCAAACTTGGCAGCTTTGTTTATGATGAATTGTTTAAGCTTGGATTTTCGAGACTTGTTTACAGCGGTAATGGAGAAAGTCACAGGAAGTATTTGCTTCAGATGGGCTTTGAACAGGAAGGACATGAGTTGGTGAAAATAAATGATCGTTAAAAGATTTGTAATAAATTCTTCGGGAACCAATTGCTATGTATTTCATCGTGAAAATGGTAACGAGGCTGTAATCATAGACCCCGGCTCAAAAAATCTTAAAGTGGTATTTGATTATCTTTTGAGTAATAATTTGAAACCGGTTGCATGTCTTCTTACGCACAGCCATTTTGATCATATAGAAGGTATTGACGAAATTGTTGAAAAAGAAATACCTGTGTATGCTTCAGAAAAGGAAATCCCTTTACTTGAGAATGATAATTATAATCTTTCCCGTATATTTGGATCACCCATGACAGTTTCGGCAGCTTCCGTAATGGCATTGAAAGATGGGGATATAATTAATCTTGCAGATTTTGACATAAAAGTTATGGAAACACCCGGCCACACAGCGGGCTCGGTTTGCTATTATATTGAAAGTGAAAATGTTTTGTTTACGGGTGATACTTTATTTTGCGGAACTTTTGGGAGAACGGACTTTCCAACCGGTAATGGAAAAATCATGCGTTCAACTTTAACATATCTACTTGAAAACATGCCGCCTGAAACCATTTGTTATGCAGGGCATAACGAAGAGACAACCATAGCCTCAGAACAAGATTTGCTTGATAACTGGGGATTTATGTTATAATGATTATTTCATGATTAAACCTTGCTTACAACGGATAAGCGTATGGCAAGGGATTTATGTTGTAATAATTAATCTTGCTCTGGGTAAAGAGGTTTCTCTGCCCAGGGTTTTGTTTTATTTCGGTTATTAACAAATTCTTTTGTTAAGGTATATAAAGTTGACATAACAGGTACGAAGAAAAGCATGCCTGCTACACCAAAGAGGCTTCCGCCTATTGTGATGGCTGCAAGTACCCACATTGAAGGAAGGCCTACTGTACTGCCTACGATATACGGATAAATAAAGTTACAGTCAATCTGGAATACTACGAGGAACAAAATGATAAACCCGATAGTTTCAGAAGGACTTTCAATCAGGAAGAGTAAAGCACCTGCACCGCATCCGATAAATCCGCCGACGATGGGAATAAGTGAGGTGAAAGCAACTACGACTGAAATTAAAAGTACATAATCGAATTGGAAAATTAACATTGCAATGGCAGTTAATGAACCCATTACCAAAGCATCAAGGCATCTGCCGGCTATGAAGCCACGCATATCCGTTGATAATAAAGTGAGCACTTTTGCAACCTGGTGGTAACTTTTCTCTGTGCAAAAAGCAGAGGTGAGTCGTTTGAACTGATTGATAAGCCTTTCTTTTTGAGCAAGAACATAAATCGAGAATATGATTGCAATAATCGTATTGAGTATTGCAGTTCCGACTTTACCTGCAAAGGTGAAAGTGCCTGAAATGATTGAACCGCCTACACCGTTAAAAAGGAAAGCTGATATCTGAGAAACTATTTTTTGCCAGTCAATATCAGGATTAATTGCTTTATCTTTGTTTGGAATTAAGCCTGATAAAGCAGGTGAGTCTTTGATGATTCCGTTTGCCCATTCTACTGTATCATTGTAAAGAACGGGAATTTTAATTTTTAATTCGTCAATGGTTTCTTCAGCTTGAGGTATGATAGTGAAACCAAGTAAAGTCAGGAACAAGCTGACGATGAGCAAAGTAAGAACAATACTGATAGGCCTTTTGAGCTTTCCCCATATCGGCTTCTTGGCTTTCTTAAACAGTCTGCGTTCGATAATTCCCATTGGTATGTTAAGAACAAAGGCGATTACTCCACCGATGAGGAAAGGCAGAATAATAGAGAACAGGTTGCCAATTATAGTGAGAAGTTGACTAAAATTGATAACAGCTATTAATACGACAGCGAGGGTGATGATGATTTTGAACCAGAAGAAGTAACTGTCTCTGTTTGTCGATTTAGTAAGTGATTTTAAACTAAGCTTACTGCTTTTGCCTTTTGAGGCAGTCTGTGATTTGCTTTCTTTAGCTTCTTCGGTTTCCTTAGCTTCGATATTTTCTTTAATCTTTTTAGCTTCATTTGTTGTTTTAACTTCTTTTGCCATTTTTGCCTCTTTAATTTCTTTATCTGTATTTGTATTTATGTTTGTGTTTATAATCTGAAGAATAATTTGTATTATAACCCGTTACAGTATTATAACCCAAAGACTGATTTGTATTATAACCCATTACAGTATTATAATCCAAAGAATAATTTGTATTATAACCTGTTACAATATTATAACCTATTACAAATGAAAAATAAAGGTTATGAGAATGAAGAATATCATTATTTAAAAAACTAATAAATGAGTTTAATATTATCAATTTTACTATAATAATTTCTGAGACTATAATAGCCTCGTTGATAAGTTCATGTCGCATATGCGACTATTAGCACAAAATGTGCAGGGAGGTACATTATTATGAAAAAATTCATTTTGGCATTGGTTGCCTGCTTAATGTTGTTCTGCTTGACAGCATGTGGCTCAGGTGACGAAGAATTCAAGCTTGGTGTTATTCTTCTTCATGACGAAGCATCAACTTATGACTTAAACTTCCTTAATGCAGTAAATGCAGCAGCTAAGGAACTTGGTCTTTCTGAAAGCCAGGTTATTATCAAGAGAAATATTCCTGAAAGTATTAAGTGCAAGGAAGCAGCTGATGAATTAGTAGATGCAGGCTGCAAGGTTGTATTTGCAGACAGCTTTGGTCATGAAACCTACTTACTTGAAGCAGCTAAGGCACATAAGAACGTTCAGTTCTGCCATGCTACAGGTACAATGGCTCATACAGAAAAGCTTGACAACTTCCACAATGCTTTCGCTTCTATCTACGAAGGAAGATATTTAGCAGGTGTTGCAGCAGGATTAAAGCTTCAGGAAATGATGGCTAAGGATTCAACAGTAGTTCCTAAGATTGGTTATGTTGGTGCATTCACATATGCAGAAGTTATTTCAGGTTATACATCATTCTATCTTGGTGTTAAGTCAATCGTTCCTGAAGTAAAGATGGACGTTCAGTTCACAGGTTCATGGTATGATGAAACAGAAGAAAAGAATGCAGCAGCAGCTTTGATCGACAATGGTTGTGTACTCATCAGCCAGCATGCTGACTCAATGGGTGCTCCTTCAATCTGCGAAGAAAGAAACGTTCCTAACGTAGCTTACAACGGCAGCACAGCAACAGCTTGCCCTAATACATTCATCGTTTCTTCAAGTATTAACTGGGCTCCTTACTTCAAGTACATCGTTACCTGCTCTAAGGAAAACAAGCCTATCGATACTGACTGGGTTGGTACAATTGCAACAGGTTCTGTAGTTTTAACAGATGTAAATACAAAGGCAGCAGCTGCTGGTACAGTTGAAAAGCTCGAAGCAGTTAAGGCTGATTTGGTTAGCGGTAAGGTTAAGGTATTCGATATCAACACCTTCACATCAGCAGGCGCTAAGCTTACTGAATTCATGGCTGACGTTGATACAGATGCAGCTTACACACCTGATACACAGGTAATCAAGGATGGTTACTTCAGTGAATCAACCTTCCGTTCAGCTCCTTACTTCAATGTAGAAGTTGACGGTATCACAATGTTAAATGCAAAGTATTGATTCTTTGACAATTTAATGACGATAACTTATAATATTTGTCGTCGGGTAAATTTGCCCGACGACATTTGTTGCTTTATGGCAAAATGTGTTTTTACGGCATATGCGATATAATGGAGGCTTTTTGTGAGTAAGGAAATTGCACTCGAAATGAGACATATTACTAAAAGATTTGGCAAAGTAGTTGCTAATCATGATGTAAATATGGAAATCTACAAGGGAGAAATTCTGTCAGTACTTGGTGAAAACGGCTGTGGAAAGACTACCCTCATGAACATGATTGCCGGTATCTATTATCCGGACGAAGGTCAGATACTTGTAAATGGTGAAGAAGTTGTTATTTCTTCTCCAAAGGATGCATTCAGATATAAGATAGGTATGGTACACCAGCATTTTAAACTTGTTGATGTTTTTACAGCCTCCGAAAATATAGTTCTCGGTGATTCAGGCGAGAAAAAATACAATATCAAGGCCGTTAATGAGCGTGTGCTTGGTATTACTAAAAAGTATGGGTTTAACATTGACCCTTCCAAAAAAATTTATGAAATGTCTGTTTCTGAAAAGCAGACTGTTGAAATTGTAAAAGTTCTTTATAAAAATGCAGATATTCTTATTCTTGATGAACCTACCGCAGTTTTGACTCCTCAGGAAACAAAGAAGCTTTTCTCTGTTTTGAGGAATATGCGTGCTGACGGAAAGTCTATCATTATCATTACACATAAACTCCATGAGGTTTTGGAAATTTCCGATCGTGTAGCCGTTTTAAGAAAAGGTGAGCACATCGCAACAATAGATACAAAGGATGCAAATGAAAGCCTTCTTACCGAAATGATGGTTGGTGCGAAGGTTGAATTAAATATACACAGAAGTGAGCCTAAAGATCCAAAGGTGCTTTTGAAGTGCGAGCATCTTACAAGCATAAATGATGAAGGAATTAAAGTTCTTGACGATATTTCCTTTGAAGCAAAGAGCGGTGAGATACTTGGTATTGCAGGTATTGCCGGAAGCGGTCAGAGAGAATTGTTAGAAGCAATTGCAGGTTTACAGCCGCTTAATGAAGGAGCAATTGAGTATAACAATCCTAAGAATAATGAAGTAGTTAATTTAAGGGATAAAAATCCATTGCAGATAAGAAATCTTGGTGTTCGACTTTCTTTTGTTCCTGAAGACAGACTTGGTATGGGTTTGGTGGGGAACATGGATATTACCGATAACATGATGCTTAGAAGCTATAGAAAAGGCAAGTCCATATTCCTTGACAGAGAAAAACCAAGAAATTTAGCTGAGCAGATTATTGAAAGCTTACAGGTTAATACCCCTGGTGTAAATACTCCGTTAAGGCGTTTGTCAGGTGGTAATGTACAGAAGGTATTGGTTGGACGAGAGATTTCCTCAGCACCTAAAGTACTTATGGTAGCATATCCTGTAAGAGGTCTTGACATCAATTCCTCATATACCATTTATAATCTGTTAAATTCACAGAAGGAAAATGGGGTTTCAATTATTTTTGTTGGCGAGGATTTGGATGTTTTGCTCGAGCTTTGTGACAGAATTGTTGTTATTAATTCAGGTCGTGTTACAGGTATCGTTGATGGGCGTACAATTACTAAAGAAGAAGTCGGTCTTCTGATGACAAAGAGTCGTGATGAGGAGGTTGAAAATGCTTAAAAACAAAACAAATGATAAAGAACCTCTCTTTCACGTAACTAAAAGAGATGATGTGACCTTTTCTAAGGCAATGGGTATCAGAGCAATTGCAGTAGTTGCGGCATTTGTTTTTTGTATGATACTTGCATTAATTCTGGCAGGAATTAATCCCTTAAAGATGATTTCTTCAATGTTCAGCGGCTGCTTTGGAACACAAAGACGTATTTGGAAGTTTTTTAAGAACCTTTCAATTCTTCTTTATATTTCACTTGCCGTTACACCTGCTTTCAGAATGAAGTTTTGGAACATAGGTGCAGAAGGACAGACCTTGATTGGTGCATTGGCATCTGTTGCCTGCATTATTTTACTTGGTGGAAAGATACCTAATGGATTGCTTGTATTGATTATGTTTGTTGCCGGTGTTTTAGCAGGTGCAATCTGGGGAGTTATCCCTGCTGTATTTAAGGCAATATGGGATACAAATGAGACCTTGTTCACCCTTATGATGAATTATGTAGCTTCCTTTACTGTCGCATATTTCCTGCTTGTTTGGACACCTTCAGGTTCTTCAACACTTGGTATGTTAAGCTACGGATGGTTCCCTCAGATAATTCATGAATATTTTCTGGTAATCGTAATAGCTTTGATTTTGACAGGAGTTATTTATGTTTACCTTAATTATTCAAAGCATGGCTATGAGATTTCAGTAGTTGGTGAAAGCCAGAAGACAGCTAAATATATCGGAATTAATGTTAAAAAGGTAATTATCAGAACCATGACCTTGTCAGGCGCACTTTGCGGATTTGCAGGATTTCTTATTGTTGCTGCACTTGACCACTCAGTAACTACTCAGACTGTTGGCGGACAGGGCTTCACAGCAATCATGGTTTCATGGCTTGGTAAATTTAATCCGATTGCCATGTTTGCAACATCTTTTTTGATTACCTTCCTTGATCAGGGGGCTGCACAGATTTCAACAGAGTTTAATATTGACTCTGCATTTCCAAGTGTAATAGTTGGTTCAATTCTTTTCTTCATAATTGGCTGTGAATTCTTTATTTATTACAAAGTAAATTTCAGACATAAAGCCAAGAATATGGTAACTATGGCAGCTTCTGAAAATATAGTAAAAGATGAAGAAACCTTAAATAATGAAGCTTTAAAGCAGGAAAATAAAACAGCAATTGACGAAGCAGCACATGAAACAACTGACGTGCAGGATGCAAAACAGGATGTAAAACAGGATACAAAACAGGATATAAATCAGAAAGCAGCAACGTTGCAGGAAAATAACGGAAAGGAGAGTGAACAGTAATGACTATTGTAAATTATCTTCTTTCAGCCTTCTCAATTGGTATTATTTTCCTTTTGGGAGCAACAGGTGAGACAATCACTGAAAAGGTTGGTCATCTTAACCTTGGTATACCTGGAATTATGAGTGTTGGTGCAGCAGGTGGATGTCTTATGTTAAGAGCACTTTACCCTGTCAGGGAAAGCTGTCCCGGGTTCATTATTGTAATACTCGGGCTTCTGGCATGTTTCTTTGCAGCAGGCTTACTTGGAGCATTTTACAGCTTCCTTACAGTAACCTTACATGCTAACCAGAATGTAACCGGTTTGGCACTTACTACTTTTGGTGTTGGTATTACAAAGTTTATCATGTCACGACTTACTAAGATTGGCGCACATGAATATCTTTATGCCCTGCCTATGTTCAGAGCACCATTTTCAAATCAGACAAACTCTCTTAAGTATTGTGGTGTTATGACCTATATTGCACTTTTTATTGCAGTTGCAACCTCATATGTCCTTTACAGAACCAAGGTTGGTCTTAATTTGAGAGCTGTAGGCGAAAGTGCAGGTACAGCAGATGCAGTTGGTATCAATGTTTCAGGTTATAAGTATGTTGCAACCATCATTGGTTCAGGAATTGCAGGCTTTGGCGGATTGTATTACATCATGGATTATGCCGGTTCACAGGAGGCATATCTTTCAATTGAGGCATTTGGCTGGTTGTCAATAGCTTTGGTTATCTTCTCACTTTGGAAGCCGGTTGTATGTATTCTTGGCTCCTTTGTGTTTGGTCTTTTGTATATTTTGAACGCATATGCGTCAACAATATTTAATGTTAAGCTCCCGATGGAACTTTCACCGGCGCTTAAGACCTTGCCGTACATCGTTACTATCGTTGTTCTTATTATTACAAGTACTAAGAAGAAGAGAGAAAATCAGCCACCGGCAGGCCTTGGAATAACATATTTCAGAGAAGAAAGATAGGAAAGAGGCTTGAAATGAAATTACTCGAGGATAGAATCAGAAAAGACGGAACAGTTAAAGAAGGAAATGTATTAAAGGTTGACTGTTTCTTAAATCATCAGATGGATATTGCCTTGTTTGATGAGATGGCAAAGGAATGGAAAAGACTTTTTGAAGGACACAGAATTGATAAGATTTTGACTATTGAAGCTTCAGGTATTGGTATTGCCTGCTCAGTTGCTCGTGAATTTGGTGTTCCGCTTGTTTTCGCAAAGAAGGCACAGTCAATTAATCTTGATGGCGACATGCTTAAAACCGAAATTCAGTCCTTTACTCATAAGAGGGTTTACAATGTAATTGTTGCAAAGAAGTTTATAAGTGAAGGCGAGCATGTGCTTGTTATAGATGATTTCATGGCAAACGGATGCGCTGCTATCGGACTTATTGAGCTTGTTGAGGGTGCAAATGCAGTAGTAGAAGGTATTGGAATTGCTATAGAAAAGGGCTTTCAGGATGGTGGAAAGATACTTCGTGAACGCGGTTTCAAGGTTGAATCACTTGCAATAGTTGAGTCTATGGATGCAAAGACCGGTGAAATTACTTTCAGATAGTTGTTTGCATAACCTGAAAAGAGCAAAACTAATGATTATTGAAGAACATAATTGCTGAAGAATAGATTTGATAATTGTTAAAGGGTAAGATTTAAAGAGTAAAACTGATAATATTTTGAGAATAAGCTGCAGGAAAATGACAGTAAAAACAGGCTAAATCTGTTGATATTGCATTTCTCCTGCAGCTTTTGTATACACAAAAACATTAGTATATTAGCTAAACTTTATTGAATTATCACTAAATCTATGTTAGAATTATCTTCCTGTAATATAGTAAATTGTGCATATTGGCACTTTTAGGGATTTGATTGAAGTAAGGAGAGGCCCGAAATGGTAGATATTCAAAAAGCAGGTATGTGGAAAAGAGCATCCGCTTACCTTTTTGATTTGATTGTAGGTGCAGTTTTTGCGGCCGGATTTGCAGCAATTATTTCATTTTTTACAGGATATGACGGACATTCTGATCGATACGAAGCAAAGCTTGAAGAGTATCAGACAAAATATAATGTTGAATTTCAGCTTACCCAAGAACGCTATGAGGCCATGACTTCTGAAGAAATGGATCATTACATGGAAGCTTATAATGATTTTATTTCTGATAAGGAAGCTATATACGAATATAACATGGTTGTTAATCTTATGCTGATAATTGTAACCTTTGGCATATTCCTTGGGATGGCAGTTATGGAATTTGCAGTTCCGATGTTTCTGAAAAATGGTCAGACACTTGGAAAAAAGATTTTTGGTGTGGCTGTATGCCGAATTGACGGCGTAAAGATGAATACCATGGCACTTGTAATCAGAACCTTGATTGGCAAGTATACGATTGAAACCATGGTTCCTGCTTTGATAATTATGATGATATTTTTGAATACCATTGGAATTGTGGGACCTGTCATTATAGCAGCGATTATTGTTCTTGAAATTATATTGGTTATTACAACAAGGACAAATTCTGCAATTCATGATTTGCTTGCTAATACAGTAGTTGTTGATATGGCAAGCCAGCTCATTTTTGATACAGAGGATGAGATGGTTAAGTATAAGGCAAAGCTTGCTGCAAAGAAGGCATCTGTTTCTGTTTATTGATAATCGTTTGGGTTTCAGGCTGATGTTTTATAGGCTATTAGTTTTATTGACTATTAGTTTTGTTGGCTATTAGTTTTATAGGCTGTGGCTTAAGGGTTATAACTTATATTGTTATTTGTTCTAAAAGTTGTTAATTAGATATGTAAAAAGCTTCATATCATAATATAAAGGAAAAAATCTAAGGTAAAGGAATGGGTTAGTATGAAAGTTGTATTGGAAAATGTAACCAAAATTTTCCCGAGCAGAGACAAAAAAGCCGGCGGAGAGGTAGTAGCAGTTAATAATTTTAATTTCGAAATCCCCGATGGAAAGCTTATTGGACTTCTCGGACCTTCAGGATGCGGAAAGAGTACCACTCTTTATATGATTAGTGGTCTTCAGAAGCTGTCAAGCGGACACATCTATTTTGGAGAAGAAGATGTTTCTGATTTGTCACCTGAAAACAGAGGCGTAGGTCTTGTATTCCAGAACTATGCTCTTTATCCTCACATGACAGTTAAGCAGAATATTATGTTCCCTCTTGAAAACTTGAAGGGTTCAGACAAGCTTTCAAAGGAAGAAAGAATTGAAAGAGCAAGAGAAGCAGCAAGACTTGTACAGATTGATGAGCTTCTTGAAAGAAAGCCTTCAGAGTTGTCAGGTGGTCAGCAGCAGAGAGTTGCAATTGCCCGCGCGTTAGTTAAGATGCCTAAGGTTTTACTCCTTGACGAACCTTTGTCAAACCTTGATGCAAGACTCAGACTTCAGACAAGAGAAGAAATCAGACGTATTCAGAGAGAGACAAAGATTACTACTGTATTCGTAACACATGACCAGGAAGAAGCAATGAGTATCTCAGATATGATCGTTGTTATGAAGCTTGGTGTTATTCAGCAGATTGGTGCTCCTCAGGATGTTTATGATAATCCTACAAATCTTTTCGTTGCCAAGTTCCTTGGAACTCCTCCTATCAACGTATTTAACGGCGAGGTAAAGAACGGAAAGCTTTATATTGGCAAAGATGCTGTTATGGATGTAAAGCTTGAAGACAAAAAGGTATTTGTCGGAATTCGTCCTGAAGGCTTCATTCTTAATCCTAATGGTGTATTAACAAATGACCTTTTGAGCGTAGAAGTTATGGGACGCGATGTTTCAATCGTTTCATCAAATCCTGCAAGCGCTAATCCTACAATCCGTTCTATCATTGATGCAGACAGTAAGATAGACCGAGATGCAAAGACAATCAGTTTCGATATCAAGCCTAACAAGATTTTCTTATTTGATGCAGAAACAGAAGAAAGAATTTATTTTTAGGGGTGACGCATGGTAGACAGTAAGCAGCAATGGAAGGCGTGGATATATTTAGCACCCGCCATTATCCTTTTGCCTGTTTTTACGGTGTGGCCTATCATAAGCACCGTAAGAATGGCATTTTTGAACGGTTATAAGGGACTTGAGGCAGTAGGTGGTGCTACTTTTAACTTTGGTATTGAAAACTTTACCAAGGTTGTTAAGTACAAGAAGTTTACCCAGTGCCTTAAGAATACAATTCTTCTTTGTGTTCTTACAGTACCTATTTCAACATTCTTAGCACTTATTATTGCGGTATGTTTGAATTCAATTAAGGTTTTTCAGAAGGCCTTACAGACAATTTTCTTCCTGCCTTATGTAACTAACTCTATCGCTATCGGTATGGTTTTCGCAGCAATGTTTAACATTGTAGGATCATTCCTTGGCACATCAAATGAGTTGGTTCAGACAGCAGGTATTATCAATAATGTTATTATGTTCTTTGGTGGCGAAAAGATTAACTGGATTAATGCCGGTTCATCTTATGTAGCTAATATGACAGTAATGACAGTTTATATTGTATGGAATGCATTACCTTTTAAGATTCTTATCTTATTGGGTGGTCTTCAGAGTATAAACAAGCAGTATTATGATGCAGCAAAGGTTGACGGAACAAGACGTATTCGTGTTTTCTGGCGTATTACAGTTCCCCTTCTTTCCCCTATGCTTGCATATGTAATCATCACAGGATTTATCGGTGGTTTCAAGGAATATACAAGTATCGTAGGTATATTCGGTGAGAAGATGGGCCCTGCAGATGATTCTAAGCGACTTAATACAATGGTTGGATTTATTTATGACTCCTTGTCAACAAATAACCAGGGCCGTGCTTCAGCAGCTGCATTGATTCTTTTCGGTATTATTCTTATAGTAACTCTCATCAACCTTTATGTTGGTAAGAAGAGAGTACATTATGCATAATGGAGGTGCGAAATGGCAGATGATATGACCAAGAACAACAGCACACTCCAGAATGACAAAATGGAGATTAAGAGTGCTGTAGAGAATGAAGCTTTTGCAACAGAAGGCGTAGAAATTAAAGCATTAAAGAAAACAATGAAAGAAAAGGACATGAACAGAGTCGTTATCACCCAGAAGGTGATGAAGGTGATGGTTCAGGTATTCCTTTATCTTTTCCTTTGCATCATGGCTATTGTCGTTTTATTCCCGTTTTACTGGATGATTATTTCATCCTTGAAGACACTTGATGAATACAGATTAAGTGTTCCGACATTCTGGCCAAGACAGCTTATGCTTCATAACTATGCAGATGCATTTAACACAGCAAGTTTGGGTGTTTTGTTTAAGAACACAATGATTGTTGGTATTGTTTCAACAATTCTTTCACTTGTGATTACTGTTTTATCAGCATTTGCATTTGCAAGACTTGAATTTAAGGGTAAAAATACTTTGTTTGCAGCTTTGCTTGCAACCATGATGATTCCCGGTGAATTGTTTACAATTACCAATTATCAGACAGTAACAAATTTGGGTTGGACAAATACATACAGGGTTTTGATTATTCCTTTCCTTGTAAGTGTATTCTATATTTATCTTTTAAGACAGAATTTCCTTCAGATTCCTAACGAGCTTTACCTTGCTGCTAAAGTTGATGGTACAAGCGACTTAAAGTATCTTTGGAGAGTAATGATTCCTTTGGCACTTCCTACATTGATTTCTATTACGATTTTGAAGATGATGGGTGCATGGAACTCATATATCTGGCCACGACTTGTTGCAAATGATGAAAAGCACCGTCTTATTACAAACGGTTTGCGTAATGCATTTACTGAAACAACAGGTGATGTAAATTATCCTCAGCAGATGGCCGCTGTTGCACTTGTATCTTTCCCTTTGTTCCTCGTATTCGTATTCTTGAGAAAATACATTATGAAGGGCGTTTCAAGATCAGGTATCAAAGGCTAAACAAAGTATTTACCAAGTATTTACTCAGTGTTTTTATGGTGTTTACATAGTATTTGTAAATACTTAAGTGATAAAGAAGTTCGTAAAATCATAATATTTACCAACTAAAGAAAGGAAAAAGAAAGATGAAAAAGAAAATCGTTGCATTATTGATGGTTGCAGCATTGATTATTTCTTCATTCGCAGCTTGCGGAGAAGATAATAATGGTACAACAACCAATCAGGGCACACAGCAGTCTGCAAATCAGACTACAAACAATGGAAATAACGATGTAGTTATTCCTGAAACTCCTACAGCAAAGCCTAACTTTGATGTACCGGCTGTAGGCTATGACGGATCAGAGGTTACACTCAGATTCTATCATACTATGGGATCTAATTTAACTGATGTTCTTAATATTTATATTGAAGAATTCAATCAGCTCTATCCTAATATCCACATTGAATCTGAACAGGTTGGCGGATATGATGATGTTAAGAGCCAGATTTCTACAATGCTTACAGTTGAAGATTCACCTAACATCGCTTATAACTATCCTGACCATGTTGCAGCTTATAACATGACAGGCGCTGTTGCTGCACTTGACAATCTTATCAATTCAAAGATTGAAGTAACAAGAGCTGATGGAAGCAAGGAAATTATCGGTTTAACAGATGAGCAGAAGGCAGACTTTGTTCAGGGTTATTACAACGAAGGCAGACAGTTCGGTGATGGTTTAATGTATTCATTACCTTTCTCAAAGTCAACAGAAGTTCTTTACTATAACAAGACTTTCTTTGATGCAAACGGCCTTAAGGTTCCTACAACATGGGATGAAATGGAAGAAGTTTGCAAGAAGATTAAAGCTATCGATCCTGAATCTATTCCTCTTGGATATGACTCAGAAGCTAACTGGTTCATCAATATGTGTGAACAGTTAAAGAGCCCTTATACACAGGCTAATGGAAGCCACTACTTATTCAATAACAAGACAAACAGAGATTTCGTTGAAAGATTCCGTAACTGGTATCAGGATGGTCTTTTAACAACACAGACACTTTATGGAACCTATACTTCAGGCCTTTTCATTGCTGAATCAGGCACAAGAAGTTATATGTCAATCGGTTCTTCAGCAGGTGCTTCACATCAGAGACCTGCAGCAGACACAAACGGAAATTATCCTTTTGAAGTAGGTATTGCTACAATTCCTCAGGCAGATGCAAATAACAGAAAGGTTATCTCACAGGGACCTTCAGTATGTATCTTCGCTGGAAAGCATTCAGCACAGGAAGTTGTTGCTTCATGGTTATTTGTTAAGTTCTTAACAACAAGCGTAGAATTCCAGGCTGAATTCTCAATCGCTTCAGGTTATGTTCCTGTATTACAGAGCGTAGCTGAAAATGAAGCTTACAAGGCATTCCTTAACCAGGCTGATGGCGGAAAGTATGTTACAGCATTGTCAGCTAAGGTTTGTATGAGCCAGGTTGATGCTTATTATACATCACCTGCATTTAACGGTTCATCAACAGCGCGTCAGCAGGTTGGTGCATTACTTGCAAAGTGTCTTGCTGCTGAAACAAAGGATGCTGCTTCAATGATTGAAGAAGCATTTGAAGATGCAATTGATGAATGTGAATATAACGGCTAATTGTTTGGATTTATATGAAGAAATATAAGTTATTATTAATCGCTTTAGGGCTGATGCTTGCATTGGCCCTTACAGCGTGTGGAGATGAAAATAAGAATAATACTGAAGCAGAACAGAAAAATGAAGTTTCAGAAAAAGCTGATAATTCTGAGACTAATGATGCTTTGGTAACTGATACACCGGTTCCTACAAAACCTCCTGTTTATAAAGATTATGCAGGTGAGCTTAAGCTTGATATGTTTACTTCTTCAAAGAAACAGCAGGTTACTGTTAAACAGTATGTAGATGGTGATACAGTTCATTTCAATATTCCAAGAGATCAGATTGGGACAGATGTTTTAAAAGCAAGATTTTTAGGTATTAATACCCCTGAATCAACAGGTAAAATTGAAGCATGGGGAAAGAAAGCTTCAAATTTTACAAAAGAAATCTTGAAGAACGCTACATCAATTGTGCTTGAATCAGATGATGAGAATTGGAATGTTGACTCGACAGGTGGACGTTATCTTGTCTGGGTATGGTACAGAACAAGTGAAACTGAAGATTATCGTAATTTGAACATTGAAATTTTGCAGAATGGTTTAGCTATAGCATCAAATTCAGCTAATAACAGATACGGCAGTGTTTGTATGTCAGCTATACAGAATGCAAGAGATAACAAGCTTAATATTTATTCCGGAGAAAAGGATCCTGATTTCTTCTATGGTGATGCAATCGAACTTGACCTGAAAGAGTTGAGAATGAATGTTGAAGATTACAGCGGAATGAAGGTTGCTTTTGAAGGAGTTATAACAAGAGCGAGCGGTAACGGCGTTTATGTTGAAGAATATGACGCTGACAGTGATATGTACTACGGAATATATGTTTATTATGGTTTCAGTCTTACTGGTTCAGGACTTGATATTCTTTCAGTAGGTAACAGATCAAGAATTGTTGGTACAGTTTCTAAATATGAAACAAGCGGTGAATATCAGGTTTCAGGCTTGACCTATCGTCAGATGAAGCCTAATGATCCTTCAAATATCCAAAAGATAAGTGAAGGAAACAAGGCCTCATTCAGAAATATCGATGCTTATACTTTCAATAACGGACAGATAGTTGTTGAGACTGAAGATGGCGACAAGTATTTCAAATATTCAAGACTTGCCATGAATACAACAGTAGTTCTTGAAAATCTGGATGTTCTCAGAATTGAGCCTAATACCAATGAAGACAGCTCAAGCTTCGGCGCTTTAACGATGTACTGCGAGCAGGATGGAAATCCGATTGAAATCAGAACAATTGTTATGTATGACAAAAAAGGAAATTTAGTTACAGAAGATGAATTCCTTGGAAGAAACATTACTGTTTATGGTATTGTTGACTGCTTTAAGGGATATTATCAGATTAAAGTTTTGTCATATGATGATATTATTGTAAATCGATAGTATTATTATCAGATTATTTTTTGACTGTGTAAGACAGATCAATGAAAATAATGAAACATTTATTGTCGCATATGCGACAGAAAGAAAAGAGGGGCAGAAAAATGAAAAAACTTATTTCTTTACTCTTCGTTCTTGCAATGTGTTTATGTTTGGTAGCGTGTGGTGAAAAGGAAACAGAACCTACACCCACTCCTACTCCTGAAATTACAGAAGCAGTAAATACTCCTACTCCTGTACCGACAGTTGACACATCAATGGACGATTTGGGAAATGCTAAGGATTACATCCGTCAGATGTACAAGGACAAATCAGTTGTTACTCCTTCTGACTATGATGTAGTAGGAACACTTACAATGAAGGGCAAGAAGTTTAATCTTACCTGGACTGTTGAAGTTAAGACAGGAAACAAAGCTGACGTTAATGTAGTTGTTGGTGATCCTTATGTTACTATTGATGTAAATGAAAAAGCAGCTGAAGAAGTTACTTATGATTTGAAAGTTAAGATTTCAGATGATAACGGAAATTCAGTTGAAACCAAGTTTGCTCACTCAATTCCTGCATATAAGGAATTTACATGGGCTGAATATGTTGCAGCAGCTGCTGAACAGCCTGTAGTTGTTAAGGGTGTTGTTACAGCATTAATCGGTAAGTCAAAGGGTAATTCATCTAACTGTATTTATATGCAGGATAATGATGGTGGTTACTATGTATATGGTATGACTGACGACCCTGCTGACCTTGGTATCAAGGAAGGTTATACAATCAGAGTTACCGGTGTTAAGGATATTTATTCAGGTACACATGAAATCAAGAATGCTTCTGTAGAAATTCTTGATACTACTGTTAAGACAGTAGAACCTGTTGATTACACAGAAAGAGCAGCAAAGGCTACTTCATTGAAGGATGCTGATTTGGTTGCACAGCAGGCTATGCTTGTAACTGTAAAGGGTGTTGAAGTTGCTGATGAAGATGCTTCAAGCGGTTATTACAATTTCAAGCTTGCAAGTGGTCTTAAGTCATATATCAGAATTTCTTCATCAGTTTGTCCTATCGTAAAGGCTGATCAGGAAACACTTAAGGCAAATCATGCAGCTAACTTTGGTTACTTAGTAGATGCTACCGGTGTTCTTTGTGTATATGATGGTGCTTTCTATTTGACACCTGTAACAGTTGATGCATTCAGCAATTACAGACTTCCTGAACTTCCTGCAGCAGAAAAGGTAGCTAAGGAACTTGATGGTATCGTTGATTACGAAATCTTAGAAGATGTTGCAACAGTACTTGCAACAGAAGGTGCAACCTTTAAGGATGTTGCTTTTACATGGGCAATGGAAGAAGCTGCTTGCGCTACTTTGGCTGATGGCAAGCTCACAGTAACATTACCTGAAGAAGCAACAACAATTACACTTACAGTTACTGCTGTTTGTGGTGATGTAACAGAAACAAAGACTATTACCGTAAGCGTTGATGCAGCTGCAACAGATTTGTATGTTGCAAAGGCAGTAGAAGCTCCTGTTGTTGGTGAAAGCTACAAGTATGTTATTTTCCAGAATCTTCGCGGTGAAGTATTATACTTCTCAGGCGAAATGACTTCAGATGGCAAGTATCTTGCTACAACAGATAAGGCTAACAAGGCTGTTGATGTACAGGTAGAAGAAGTTGAAGGCGGATTCAGATTGTTCTTCACGAAGGAAGGAACAAAGATGTATATCGACTTAACAGAAGGTAAGGGATACATCGCATTAACAGAAACTCCTTATGAAGTATTTACATGGAATGAAGAAGCTAAGACATTAGTTGGTGTAAACAGCCAGAAGTATCTTGGAACTTATAAGACCTACAATACCTTCAGTGCAAGTGCAGTATCTTATATTACAGGCGAAAATGCTTCAAGCGTAGATGCAACACAGTTCCCTTCAAGACTTTGCAAGCTTGCTCCTGCAGCTTTGAAGAATAACATTCAGGATGTTCCTGTAGTTGGTGAAAACTACAAGTATGTTATTTTCCAGAATCTTCGTGGTGAAGTATTATACTTCTCAGGCGAGATGACTTCAGATGGCAAGTATCTTGCAACAACTGATAAGGTTGACAAGGCTGTTGATGTACAGGTAGAAGAAGTTGAAGGCGGATACAGATTGTTCTTCATGGATGGAGAAAAGAAGATGTATATTGACTTGACAGAGGGCAAGGGATATATCGCAATTACAGAAACTCCTTATGAAGTATTTACATGGAATGAAGAAGCTAAGACATTAGTTGGTGTAAACAGCCAGAAGTATCTTGGAACTTATAAGACCTACAATACCTTCAGTGCAAGTGCAGTATCTTATATTACAGGCGAAAATGCTTCAAGCGTAGATGCAACACAGTTCCCTTCAAGACTTGTTAAGGTTACAGTTGAAGAAGTAGCACCTGTTGCTACAGAAGCAATTGAAGCAGGTAAGAGTTATCTCTTTACTATTTTCCAGAACCTTCGTGGTGAAGTTTTATACTTTGCAGGCGAAATGTCAGGCAACTATCTTGCAACAACAGATAAGCTTTCAAAGGCAGTAAAGGTTACCATCGAAGAGGTTGTTGATGGTGGATACAGAATGTTCTTCATGGATGGAGAAAAGAAGATGTATATCGACTTGACAGAAGGCAAGGGATATATCGCAATCACAGAAACTCCTTATGAAATCTTTACATGGAATGCAGAAGCTAAGACATTGGTTGGTACAAACAGCCAGAAGTATCTTGGAACTTACAAGACCTATAATACTTTCAGCGCAAGCGCAGTATCTTATATTACAGGTGAAAACGCAGCAAATGTTGACGAAACACAGTTCCCCGGAAGATTTTGCGTTATTGAGTTTGTTAAGTAATCAGTAAGCTTTTCAAATAGAAAACAGTTAATAACTGACAAGCTATGAGAAGCGGGCAGAAATGCCCGCTTTTTTTAGTGCATAAGCTATGTTAACCCCTTTTTTCTTGTATTTTTTGCTCTTTCGTGGTAAAATAAACTACTTATTGTGATAAGGTGTGATAATAAGAAGAAGGTTGATTTTATGAAGAAACACAGATTGAAAATCGGGCTTGATGTAGATGATACATTGTATGAATGTAATGCATATGCGCTCAAGCTGATTAATGAAAAATATCCTGATGAAGAGCCGGTGACAATCCATGATATAAAAGGCTGGGGTATGTTTGGGAGACATGCAGAGGAAAGAATTGCGCTCTATTCAGACCCTCACTTTGTAGAGACGCAGCCGGTTTGCCAGGGAGCACAGAAGCTTGTGAGAGAATTATCAAGATTCGCTGACATATTCTTAGTTACTGCAGTTCCGGCAAAAGTTATGACAGCAAGAGCTGAAAGACTCTTAAAAGACTTTCCGGAGGTTCCTGCCCAGAATATAATAATTGGAACAAGGAAGGATGTTGTGACACTTGACATTCTATTAGATGACGGACCGCATAACATACAGAATTCAAAGGCTGACTACCCTGTGCTTTTCAGAAAGCCCTGGAATGCATCCATGACAGGTATGCTGGCTGTTAATAATTATGATGATTTTTTACAGCTTTGTAAGATGGTAAGAGATTCTTTTAACGAAAAAGAACCTGACTTGTCAGATGGAGGAGTTATTTGTTTAGTTGGGCCGACAGGTTCAATGAAGAATGAAATTGCAAAGCTTTTAACAGAGGATGAAAGATTTGAAAAGCCTGTTACTACAACGACAAGACCTCGCAGGGAGGATGAAGAAGAGGGCAGTTACCGATTTGTAACGGAAGAGGAATTTGTTGCAGAGAAGGAAAAAGATGAGTATATAGAAACAACTGTATACAGCGGATATCATTTTGGAACAAAAATTAATGATATTGCACCTATTATAAGAAGATGTCATTATGCAGTAATTCCAATTGATATTTGTGGTGCTCTGTCTATTAAAAATGAGTATAGAAGAAGAGCTTTGCTTGTTTTTGTAAACAGAATGAAATCAGATGTTATTAGAGATATCATTGAACGAAAAATAGATGAAGAGGATAAGGTCAGAAGAATCATGTCACTTGATTTTGAATATCGCAACCTTGAAATCTGTGATTTGGAAGTAAAGGTATTCAATGATGGAAAAAATGCAGCAGATACAATCAGGAAGAAAATTTTAAGTTATTGATTTGACTTGAATTAATTAAAAAGTAGTAAAAAACATAATTGAAAATAACTAATTAAGGAAGCTATTTAAGTAGATATTTAAGTAGTTATAAAAAAGATATTTAATAGCAGTATTTAAATAGTTGTTTAAAATAATGACAAAAAGGAAAAATATGACAGAACTTGAATTGTTTACTCCGATTTTGGAGGACATTAAATTATTTGATACTATTATTATTCATCGCCACAAAAATCCTGACGGTGATGCAATAGGATCACAGTTTGGATTAAAGCATCTTATTAAGGAAAACTTCCCTGAAAAAACGGTTTATCTTGTTGGAGATGCTGCAGGGCGCTATGAATTTATGTGCGATCAGGAATTTGATGAAATAAGTGATGAAGTCTATGAAAATGCATTGGCAATTGTTTGTGATACCTCAGCAGCTCACCTGATTTCAGATGACAGATGGACAAAGGCAAAGAAAAATGCGAGATTTGATCACCATTTGTTTGTAGAAAAGCTTGCTGATGACGAAGCGATTCTTACAACCTATGAATCCTGCTGTGGTGTTATTGGCGCATTTGCAAAGGAATGTAACCTCATGCTTTCAGAAGAAGCAGCAACTGCATTGTACACAGGCATGGTAACAGATTCAGGTCG
The DNA here is from genome assembly GCA_024403335.1 of Lachnospiraceae bacterium. Taxonomy (GTDB): domain Bacteria; phylum Bacillota; class Clostridia; order Lachnospirales; family Lachnospiraceae; genus JAKSSA01. The sequence goes on along the minus strand of JAKSSA010000005.1, from coordinate 23,974 downwards.
TTTTTTATACGATTCAACAAATGGCAGAACTTTTGAGATAGCAGCATTTTTAATGACACAGCCAATAAAAACACAAAAGATTTTTTCAAAGCTTTATGAAACAAGCTTGGAAATTGTCCAGAGACGAGCAAGATTTGTGCAGAAGATAAAGCTTACTGAACACAATGTGGCATATATTTATACCTGCAAGGAAGAAGTTGAAGCGGAAAATGTCGATGCCTTTTCAATTTCACGAGGAATGGTAGGATGTATGGCAGATATTAAGGGTATTGATATCTGGGTTAACTTTACCGAAGATGGAAATGATATTTGTGCAGAATTACGTTCTTCTAAGTACAACATAAATCCTGTCGCTGTAAAATACGGTGGCGGTGGTCACCAGAAGGCAAGTGGAGCCACTTTGCACAGTCAGAAGGAAGTAATGGAGATGCTAAAGGATTTGGATGCAATGATGCTTACGGAACCGGATGCAGTATAAAGTGAGGCAAAACTTAGAGAAAGGGAAATCCAACTGATATCTGAACTGATTGGATTACAGGTGAAAATGAGTTACGAAGTAAAGAAACAGATACTTGATAAAATAAAGGAATATGACAAGATAGTAATTATCAGGCATTTTCGTCCGGATGGGGATGCGATTGGAACTTCAAAGGGCTTGCAGAGACTGCTTCAGTTATCCTTTCCGGAAAAAAGTGTAAAGGTAATTAACCATGATTATTCGGATTATATAGCTTTCCTTGGTGATGAAGATGAGGAAATAAGTGACGAGGAATATGCTGAATCTTTAGTTATTGTCGTTGATACAGGAACTTTGGAAAGAGTATCAAATGAAAATGCAAGAAAAGGCAAAGAGATAATCAAAATCGATCATCATGAAGTAGATATACCTTATGGTGATATTGCCTGGGTTGAAGATTGGAGAGCCGCATGTGCCGAGATGATTGTGGATTTTTATCTTACCTTTAAAGATGAATTAAAGATGGATAAGCTGGCGGCTACATATCTTTTTACAGGTATGGTAACAGACTCCGGACGCTTCAGATTCAGCTCAGTAAATGGGGATTCCATGCGATTGGCAGGTGCTTTGCTTGATTTTGGGATTGATTTGGAATCACTTTATGCAAACCTTTATCTTGATGAGTTTGACAATGTGCTTGCAAAGGCAGAGTCAACAAAGATGATTAAGATGACTGAAAACGGTGTAGCTTACATCTATATCAGCCAGGAATATCAAAAAGAGCATGGTCTTTCAAGAGAAGATGCAAGTAATATGGTTTCTTTGATGAATGAGATTAAAGGAAGCATTATCTGGATTGCATTTATTGAAACAGAGGAAAATATAAGAGTAAGACTTCGTTCAAGATTTGTTCCTGTTATTGATATTGCAAGACAGTACAGAGGCGGCGGACATGACAGGGCAAGCGGTGCAACGGTGCTTAATCAGGAAGAAGTGAAGGCTTTGCTTGCAGAAGCAGACAGAGTAATTAAAGAATTTAAAGAAAACAATACAGGCTGGATGTAAGCAAGCAGAACTGAAGAAGAAATAGCAGGCTGGATGTAAGCAAGCAGCAACTGAAGAAAAAACAGCAGGCTGGATGTAAGCAATCAAGCAGCTGACGAAAAAACAGCAGGTAAAGAAAGAGAAAGTTATGGATATTTTAAAACAAATAGCACAGGAATTACAAATCAGATATGAACAGGTAGAAGCAACCGTAAAACTTATTGATGAGGGAAATACAATTCCTTTTATCGCGAGATATCGTAAGGAGGTTACAGGTGCTTTGAATGATGAAATACTTCGTAATCTTGATGAAAGACTTACTTATCTTCGTAATCTCGAAGAAAGAAAGAAACAGGTAATTTCAAGCATTGAAGAGCAGGGTAAGCTTACTCCTGAACTTAAAGAGCAGATTTTAGCTGCGGAAGTTATGGTAATGGTAGAAGACCTTTATCGTCCTTTTAAGCAAAAGCGCAGAACAAGAGCTACAATAGCAGTCGAAAAGGGATTGCAGGGTTTGGCAGATGCTATTTTGGAACAGAGCATGACTAATCTTAATGAGGTTGCATGTGCATATATTAATCCTGAAAAGGAAGTTAATACAGTTGAGGAAGCAATTGCAGGTGCTAAGGATATTATTGCAGAAAAAATATCTGACTCTGCTGATTACAGAAAATATATAAGAGAAGTTACTTTTGAGGAAGGAACCTTGTCTTCAAGTGCAAAGGATAAAGAGGCTGAGTCTGTATACGAAATGTATTATGATTTCCAGGAAAGACTTAACAAGCTTCCCGGTCACAGAGTGTTAGCAGTAAACAGAGGTGAAAATGAAAAAGCTTTAACTGTTAAGATTTCTGCACCTGAAGAAAAAATCAAAGATTATTTGGCAAAACAACTTATTACTGCAAAAAATGACCAGACAGAGAAAGTCATTATTGAAGCAGCCGAGGACTCATATGATCGACTTATTGCTCCTTCAATAGCAAATGAAATTCGTGCAGACTTAACTGAAAAGGCTGAAGATGGTGCAATAAAGGTATTTGGTAAGAACCTTGTACAGCTTCTTTTACAGCCACCTATTTCAGGACAGACTGTTCTTGGCTGGGACCCCGGTTTCAGAACAGGATGTAAGCTGGCAGTAGTTGATAAGACCGGTAAGGTTTTGGCAACAGCGGTAGTACATGCCACTATTCCTTCAAAGGAAAGAAATGAAGAAGCAAAGAAGATTGTTAAGAATCTTATTTTGAAATACAGAGTAACCTTGATTTCAGTAGGTAATGGTACAGCATCTCGTGAATCAGAAGCATTTATTTCTGAATTGCTCAAGGAAATGAATGTACCTACAAAGTATGTTATCACAAGTGAAGCAGGAGCTTCTGTATATTCTGCAAGTAAGCTTGCAACTGAAGAATTCCCGGATTTTGATGTTGCACAAAGAAGTGCTGTAAGTATTGCAAGAAGAATTCAGGATCCTTTGGCAGAGCTTGTTAAGATTGAGCCGAAGGCTATTGGTGTAGGACAGTATCAGCATGATATGAATCAGAAGAAGTTAACGGATGCCTTACTTGGCGTTGTTGAGGACTGTGTAAATAAGGTTGGTGTAGACTTAAATACAGCATCACCTTCATTACTTGAATATGTATCAGGTATTTCAAAGCCGATTGCAAAGAATATAGTTGCTTACAGAGAAGCAAATGGTAAATTTACAAACCGCCAGGAGCTTTTGAAGGTTGCAAAGCTTGGACCTAAGGCATTTGAGCAGTGTGCAGGCTTTTTAAGAATTACTGATGGAACTAATCCTTTGGATTCAACAGCAGTTCATCCTGAGTCATATGATGCAACGACAAAGCTTCTTGCAAGTCTTGGTTTTACTCCTGAAGATGTTAAAACCTTACAGAGTAAGCAGAAGGAAAAGATTTCTGAAAACCGCCAGAAGGAAAAAGAACTTAAAGAGCAGGAAGAAAGAAATCGCAGAAATAAGCCGGAAAGACAGCCTAAGCAGCTTGAAGTCCGCAATACATCAACTGCTTTTGGTCAGGCCATGCTTAGTGCCATGAAGGCAAGTGGAAAGAGCTTTACAGAAGAAGTTAAAGTTAATGCAAATACAAAAATCGACAAAGCTTCAGTAAAAGCAGAAGGAGATATTTCACATCTTGGAAGCATGATTCCTGACAAGAAGAAGGTAGCAGAGGCAATCGGTATCGGAGAGATGACTTTGATTGATATTATCAAGGAACTTGAAAAGCCGGGAAGAGATCCAAGAGAAGAAATGCCTAAGCCGATTCTTCGTACAGATGTCCTTGAAATTAAGGATTTGAAGGAAGGAATGGTATTAAAGGGAACCGTAAGAAATGCAATAGACTTCGGTGTTTTCGTAGATATAGGTGTACATCAGGATGGCTTGGTACATATTTCACAAATCACAAACAAGAAGTTCATTAAGCATCCTTTAGAGGCTGTAAGCGTAGGCGATATAGTTGAAGTTAAGGTACTCAGTGTTGATGAAAAGAAGCAGAGAATTCAGCTGAGTATGATCTTGTAATTGGATTTTATTAATTCTTTTAAGCAACCGATTGCGTTGTGAATATTGCATAGTTTCAGCTTTAGTGGTCTTGTACAGGATGAATCACAGCGAAATAAGTCATTGGTAAATGTGCTACAAAATCGCGTTTTGTTTTTGTGAAAAGTGCACAAATTATCGTGTACAAAGTATACAAAAAGAGTTATTTATTTTTGGTAATTCGGTCTATGGAATAAAAGGCTTAAAAGTGGTAAACTATATGAGCTGGGACGAATGTGTCTGGCAATTATATTGAGAATTATTTTGGGGGAGGACCCAAAAAAGAATTTGTATTTTTTTAGGAGGAACAATATGGCAAGTCTTAAATTGAACGGTATTTACAAGACTTATCCTAACGGCGTTGTTGCTGTAAAGGATTTCAATCTTGACATTCAGGACAAGGAATTCATCATCTTCGTAGGACCTTCAGGTTGTGGTAAGTCAACAACTCTTCGTATGATCGCTGGTCTTGAAGAAATCACAGAAGGTGAACTTTGGATTGACAATAAATTGATGAACGACGTAGAACCTAAGGACAGAGATATCGCGATGGTATTCCAGAACTATGCTCTTTATCCTCATATGTCAGTTTATGATAACATGGCATTCGGTCTTAAGCTTAGAAAGACTCCGAAGGATGAAATTGACAAGAAGGTTCATGAAGCAGCTCAGATTCTTGATATTGAACATCTCCTTGATCGTAAGCCGAAGGCTTTGTCAGGTGGTCAGAGACAGCGTGTTGCTATGGGTCGTGCTATCGTTCGTAATCCTAAGGTATTCCTTATGGACGAACCTCTTTCTAACTTGGATGCTAAGCTTCGTGTATCCATGCGTATCGAAATCGCTAAGTTACATCAGAGACTCCAGACAACTATTATTTACGTAACACATGACCAGACAGAAGCTATGACTCTTGGTACAAGAATCGTTGTTATGAAGGATGGTCTTATCCAGCAGGTTGCTTCACCTCAGATGCTCTATGATAAGCCTGATAACCTTTTTGTTGCAGGTTTCATGGGATCACCTCAGATGAACTTCATTGAATGTACAGTTGAAAATCAGAATGGTAACTGCGTTCTTCGTTTTGGTGCTCATGCTATCAGACTTCAGGAAGCAAGAAGCAAGAAGCTTATTGAAAGCGGCTATGTTGGCAAGAAGGTTACTCTTGGTATCAGACCTGAAGATATCAAGGATGAAGAAGTTGCTATCGAAGCATCTCCTGATTCAGTATTCGAAGCAGAAGTATCACAGTACGAACTTCTTGGTGCTGAAGTATTCCTTTATCTTAACATTGGTGAAGGATGCGAATCTATCACAGCAAGAGTTAACCCTCGTACAACAGCTCGTCGTGGTGACAAGATCAAAGTTGCTATGGATCTTTCTAAGATTCACATCTTCGATGTTGAAACAGAACAGGTTATTACACACTAATTCTTTGGAGAAGATATTGGTTATATATTGGCTACGCGAAAGCGTAGCCGTTTTTTTGCTTTTCAAAACCCATTAAGTCGTGTTATAATATATTAAATATTGCGCCTTGATGCGTGAAAAGTATATTTTGATGCATGAATGAAGAATAAACATTAACAAACAGAGTATTAACAAACAGAACATTAACAGTGTGTTAATTATAAAAAAGTGGCAGCTAAATAAAAAAGCGGCAGCTAAGAATAAAAAAGGGGAAGCATGGAAAAAGTAAGAAATACAGCAGACAAAGTTTTTGCTTTTATAGAAAAATACAGATTATACATTATTCCGTTGTTTTTGATTATTGTGGTTTCACCGCTTGTTATGAAATATAACGGATATGAATTGAAATCTCTGGAAAATGCACCAACCGTCGGGGTTGCTGTTTTCGAAGAATCTTACGAGACAAAAGCAACTATGATTTTTGCCAAATATGTATGGTTTTTTATGGCTTTTGTCAGTTTACTTTATACTGTCTTTAATTATAAGAAACTGAAATTCAGGAAAATTTATATTCCGGTTATTGTTTATACGATAATGGTTTCTTTATCTGCTGTTTTCAGTGATTATAAGGATGTGGTTACGCAAGGATATCGTTTGCACATGACTATCTTTATGCTGCTTGGCCTTTTTGTTTCTTTTTGGTATTGTGCATGCTTTTTAAGAGACAAAACAGATGTGAAATTTATAACCTGCTTTGCAATCATTCTTATTGTTTTGGAAAATGCACTTGGATGGTTTGAACGAAAATATGGTGAAATAGCTTTATTTCCGTTTATGAAAAGAATAATTCTTGGCAAGAAGCTTTACAATTCAGGCTTTAATTATACTTATACTCTGCTTGGCGGCGAAATGTCCTTTGACAATATTGACTATGCAGGACATTTTCTTTCCTTTGCGATTCCGTTTTTGATCGCATATGCGTTTTTTACCGATAAATTGTGGAAGAGTATAATTTCACTTGTATTGGCTGTAAGTTCAGGCGCATTTGTATTTATTGGTGGGACTACCACAGGTATTTTTGTATGCGTTTGTATGGTGCCCATAGTCGTAATTTTAGGTGCAAACAAATTTGTAAAGAAGTACTATTTAACGATACCGGTTATTGTTTTAGGAGTAGTTGCGATTATTGTAAGTTTCAACTATTGGGACAAACAGCTTGAGGCAGGAGAAATCGAAGAACATCCTTTTTTCAGATATTTTAATATTGAAAGCTTTGGTATTTCAGAGGAAAGAGAAAAGCATCCGTTGGAAGTTAAGCTTGAAGAAAAAGGATTTCATTTTAATACTGAAGGCGACGATTTGATTTTGGATTTTAATGGCCGTAGAGCAATAATAAGCTACGGGCTTGTAGGGGAGTCTTTTGTTTTATCGGCTAAAGCCGTAAACGGTAATGAATATGGGCTGAGTATGAACGGCGAAGACATATTCATTGAAGATCCTGATTTTAATGGTATACGCTTGCGTTGGAAGATAGTTGAAAATTTCCCGATGATAGAACTGACATGCTATGATATAGGAAGTTATCTCTTTTGCTTAACGGATAAGGGAATGTGTATGTATTCTGATTCGGGTATTGTGGTTCAGGTTGTTGATGATAATTCTTTGTTTGATCCGTCATATTATAATGCAGCATCTAACAGAGGTTATATCTGGAGTTTTATGATTCCTTCAATTAAAGACAGATGGCTTCTTGGAGCAGGACCTAACTGTGCTTTTGCAGCAAACCAGGCAAACTCTTTCAGAGGATTGCTTTATCATAGTGGTTCAACTGCTATCAATACTCATAATATGTACCTTCAGATGGCGGTAGAAACCGGTGTGCCTTCACTTATTGCTTTTGTGGTTTTAGTCGCATGGTTTGTGATTAAAAACTGGAGAACTTACTGCTACAGAAAAGATGTAAGAAACGGAGCATTTGCATTTTCCGTAATGGCAGGAATGATAGGATACTGTGTCGGCGGATTGGCAAACGATATGATAGCCACCAGCTTCCCTTATGTTATGACACTCTTTGCTGCGGCCGTTATTATAACCTGCAAAGACCAGGATGAGATAGAAGCATTAAAGCTGCAGGAAGAAAGTAATAAGGAAGTAATATAGATAATAAAAAACTAAGCTGCGAATAAGACAGAAAAAAGAATAAAGCAGAACTGTGAACAAGACAGAAAAAATAAGATAGAATAATACAGAACTGTGAATAAGATAAAAAAGATAGAATAAAAAGTAACACTGAAACAGAAAAATAACAGGAAACAGGCTGTAATAAAAAGGCTTGGCAAAGGAAAAGTATGATTAAGATTATTATCAAAATTATCAAGGGTACAGTTGTCGGATTGACAAATACTATCCCCGGTGTAAGTGGCGGTACACTTATGGTAACACTTGGAATGTATGATGAATATGTTACTGCAATCGGAAATATTCTTAAGAAATTTAAGGAAAGCTTTATGAAGCTTTGGCCCTATGTTATCGGTATGGCAATAGGCTCAATAGGTTTGGCTTTTGGAATTAAGTATCTTTTTGAACTTGTACCTGTTCCGACCGCATGTGCCTTTGTAGGACTTATTCTTGGAAGTATTCCCTGTGTTTACAAAAATTCAGGAATTAAGAAGATAGGTTTTTCGGAAATCTTTTTCTTTATACTTGGTATTGCACTTATAACTACGTTGCAGGTACTTTCATGGGTAACCGGTAATGAAAGAAGCCTTGATCCTTCTTTATCATCTGCATTGGTTGCTTTGTTCCTTGGGGTAGTAGGGGCTGCAACCATGGTAATTCCCGGTGTGAGCGGTTCAATGATTTTGATGATTTTAGGATATTATAATATTCTGATTGCAAATTTGGTACCAAGCTTTATTAAGCATTTGATAGCATTTGGCAGCAACGCATATTTTTATAATATAATGCTTGATTTTACCGTTATCGGTCCGTTTGCAATCGGTATGTTTGCAGGTTTGTTCTTAGTTTCAAAGCTTATTTCAAAACTTTTGGAAGTCAAGAGACAGCCTACATATGCATTTATTTTAGGTCTTGTTATATCTTCTCCGATTGCGGTATTTTCAAGTAAGGAAATAGCTCCGGCTCTTTCTTCAATCGGTGTGTGGGATATTATTTTTGGTGTGATTATGTTAGCTGTAGGTTTTGTTGCAGCATTGTTCTTAAGCAAGGAAGAATAAGGGGTGACTATGTCACGAAAAGATAAAATTGACGAAAATACAGAAGTTAATATAGAAGAAATTTCCGATAAAGGAAGTGGCACAAAAATCAGAAAGAATAGAACCCAAGGAAGAGTATATGCAAAAATTGCAGTAAATCTTTTGATTTCAATACTCACCATTGTTCTGGTTATTGTTTTTGTGCCTAAACTTGTAAGAATCTTTTGGCCGTTTGTTGTCGGATTTTTAGTATCAATGATTGCAAATCCTTTAGTAAAGATGATGGAGAAGCGATTTAAAATAGTAAGAAAGCATGGATCAGTAATTGTACTTTTGCTGGTTATTATAATGCTGGTTCTTATGGTATATGCTTTGATATCGATTCTTATTAATGAAGCACGAGGATTTTTGAATGATATAGACAATATTTATATGTCTATAATAAGTACATTTAAAAGCATTGGTGAAAAGCTGTCACCTTTGGTAAAGTCAATGCCTGAGGATACGCAAAGACAGATTAATGATTTCTTTGGGAATATCGGAAAGGTAATAAGTGAGTGGTTTACAAACTTAAATCCTCCCGAACTTTCAAATGCGACGGTATATGTTAAGAACGTTGTAGAATTCCTCTTTATGATGGTTATTACCATTCTTGCCGCATATTTCTTTATTGCTGAAAGAGATAATCTTGCTGCAATGTTAAAAGAGGTTATTCCTGATGTTATTACAGATTATTATACATTGATAATTGATAACTTTAAAAAGGCAGCAGGCGGATATTTTAAAGTGCAGTTTAAACTGATGGGAATGGTATTTATCATATTGTTCGTAGGATTTTTGTTTATGGGTACGGATTATGCGTTTTTGCTTGCCTTGTTTGTGGCTTTTCTGGATTTCCTGCCGGTTTTTGGTACCGGTACGATAATCGGTCCCTGGGCAATTATGTGCTTACTTACGGGAAAATATCTTGATACGATTTTTCTTGCAGTTATTTATCTTGTCTGCCAGCTTGTAAAACAGCTTTTACAGCCTAAGATGGTGGGTGAAAGTATTGGTATGAGCCCGATGCTTACTTTAGTGGCGATGTTTATCGGATACAGAATAGGCGGTGTATTCGGATTAATCCTTGGTATTCCGATTGGAATGGTGCTGATAAGTTTTTATAAAATCGGTATGTTTGACAGATTTATCAAGGGCGTTAAAATCATCGCACATGATATTAACGAATACAGGAAATATTAAAACAGTTAATACGGGAAATATTAAAACCGTTAATACAGGAAATACTAAAACAGTTAATACAGAAAATATTAAAATCGTTAATACAGGAAAGATTAAAAAATTCTTGACTATAAAAAGGATTTGTCGCATAATAAAAACTTGGTTTTTGAAGGTTTGGGGAATAAATAAAAAGGAAGAAAAAAGATGGAAATCAGCCGAGACAAAATAAGAAATGTGGCTATTATCGCACATGTTGACCATGGTAAAACAACTTTGGTTGATGAGTTGCTTAAGCAGAGTGGTATTTTCAGAGAGAATCAGGCAGTCCAGGAAAGAGTCATGGACTCTAATGATATTGAAAGAGAAAGAGGAATTACCATTCTTTCTAAAAATACAGCAGTAAACTATGGAGAATACAAGATTAACATTATTGATACTCCGGGACATGCAGACTTCGGTGGAGAAGTAGAACGTGTTTTGAAGATGGTTAATGGTGTTATTCTGGTTGTAGATGCTTTTGAAGGCCCCATGCCTCAGACAAAATTCGTTTTGAAGAAGGCACTTGAGCTTGCATTGCCTGTTATTGTATGTGTAAACAAAATTGACAGACCTGAAGCCCGTCCTGATGAAGTTATTGATGAAGTACTTGAATTGTTTATGGATCTTGATGCAAGTGATGAGCAGCTTGATAGTCCTTTCGTATTTGCATCAGCAAAAGCCGGTGTTGCCATTCTTGAACTCACAGACGAAAAGAAGAACATGAAACCGCTTTTTGATACGATTATTGAGCATATTCCTGCACCAAAGGGTGATCCTGACAAGGGTACACAGATGCTTATTTCAACAATTGATTATAACGAATATGTTGGTCGTATCGGTGTAGGTAAGGTTGACAACGGCTCACTTAAGGTAAACCAGGAAGTCGTTATTGTTAATGCTTTTGAACCTGATAAGTGCAGCAAGGTTAAGATAAGCAAGCTTTATGTATTTGAGGGCTTAAGAAAGGTTGAAGTAACTGAAGCCGGAATCGGTGAAATCGTAGCTATTTCAGGTATCAGTGATATTCATATTGGTGATACAATCTGCTCTCCTGAAGCTCCTGAAGCTATTCCTTTCCAGAAGATTACAGAACCTACAATTGCGATGCAGTTTATGGTAAATGATTCTCCGCTTGCCGGACAGGAAGGTAAGTATGTTACTTCCCGTCATCTTCGTGACAGACTTTTCAGAGAGCTTAATACCGATGTTTCACTTCGTGTAGAGGAAACTGACACAACTGAGTGCTTTAAGGTATCAGGTCGTGGTGAGCTCCATCTTTCAGTTCTTATTGAAAATATGCGAAGAGAGGGCTTTGAATTTGCAGTAAGTAAGGCAGAGGTTCTTTATAAGACAGATGAAAACGGCAAGAAGTTAGAGCCTATGGAACGCGCATATGTTGATGTTCCGGAGGAATTTGCAGGAACTGTAATTGAAAAGCTTTCAAACAGAAAGGGTGAACTTTGTGGAATGTCACAGTCTTCAAGCGGTACAAGCACAAGACTTGAATTCCTTATTCCTGCAAGAGGTCTTATCGGATACAGAGGCGAATTCATGACAGATACCAAGGGAAATGGTATCATGAATACATCATTTGAAGGATATGGTCCTTATAAGGGCGATATAAATTATAGAAATTTGGGAAGCCTGATTGCTTTTGAAGGCGGAGAAGCAGTTACATATGGTCTTTTTAATGCACAGGAACGTGGTGTTTTGTTTATTGGTGCAGGTGCAAAGGTATACTCAGGTATGGTTGTAGGACAGAATCCCAAGGCTGAGGATATTGAAGTTAATGTCTGCAAGAAAAAACAGCTTACCAATACCCGTTCATCTTCAGCAGATGATGCTTTAAGACTTACTCCTCCAAGAATATTAAGTCTTGAACAGGCTCTTGAATTTATTGACAGAGATGAACTTTTGGAGGTAACTCCTAAGTCTTTGAGAATAAGAAAGAAAATTCTTGATCCTACTTTGCGTAAGAGAGCTGCTTTTAATGCAAAGAGCCAAGCAAAATGATGAGATTTAGAGCAAAGAACTAAGCAAAATGATGAGGTTCAAAGCAAAGAACTAAGCAAAATAATGAGGTTCAAAGCAAAGAACAAAGCAAAATGATGATGTTCAAAGCAAAGAACTAAGCAAAATGATGATGTTCAAAGCAAAGAACTAAGCAAAATGATGATGTTCAAAGCAAAGAACTAAGCAAAATGATGAGGTTCAATATAAAGAGCTAAGAAACAGCAGGAATTAGTGCAGGTAGTTTGGTAAAGCGAGTGGACTTTGAGTAGCATAACTTTATTAAACATAAGAACAATTAATAAAAAATGTTAATATTTATCAGTGTGAGTTAATAGTTTTTAACTCACATTTTTTATTTTTTGTGTTATAATCGAGTTAAGAATTCTTAGCAGAATTATTTTGTTAATTTTCAAGGAGGTAATCATGGATTACAAGAACGCCGGAGTTGATATTGAAGCAGGATACAAAGCAGTAGAGCTTATGAAGAAGTATGTTAATTCAACCACAAGACCTGAAGTTTTGGGTGGAATTGGCGGTTTTTCAGGCGCATTTTCATTGAAGAGCTTTATGAACATGAAGAAACCTACATTGTTATCTGGTACAGATGGTGTTGGAACAAAACTTAAGCTTGCTTTCTTACTTGATAAGCATGATACAATCGGTATTGACTGTGTTGCAATGTGCGTTAATGATGTGGCATGTGCTGGTGGTGAGCCTTTATTCTTCCTTGATTATATTGCATGTGGCAAGAATTATCCTGAGAAGATTGCTACAATTGTTAAAGGTGTTGCAGAAGGCTGTAATCAGTCAGGATGTTCATTAATTGGTGGTGAAACTGCTGAAATGCCTGGTTTCTATCCTGAAGATGAGTATGATCTTGCCGGTTTCTCAGTAGGTATTGTTGATGAGGAGGAAATGATTACCGGAAAGAATTTGAAGCAGGGAAATGTACTGATTGGTATTAAGTCTTCAGGCGTTCATTCAAATGGTTTCTCACTTGTAAGAAAGATTTTCAAGATGGAGAGAAGCTATCTTGATACATATTATGATGATTTAGGAAGAACTTTGGGCGAAGCTTTACTTGAGCCTACAAAGATTTATGTTAAGGCTTTGGCTTCGATTAAGAATGCAGGCGTAAAAGTAAATGCATGCAGTCATATTACAGGTGGCGGTTTCTACGAGAACATTCCAAGAATGCTTAAGGATGGCTGCCTTGCAAAGATTGACAAGAATGCAGTTAAACTTCCTCCTTTGTTTGAATTGATGCAGAAGACAGGCGATATTGATGAAACAATGATGTACAATACCTTCAACTGTGGTGTTGGTATGGTACTTGCAGTTGATGAAGCAGATGTTGATAAGACAATCGCTGCAATTAAGACAGCTAACGAAGATGCTTTTGTTATGGGAAGCATCACAGAAGGCGATAAGGGAATTGTTATTTTGTAATTTGCCGAATTTATATGCAAGCTTTATGCTTAGGGCATGAATTGCAGGTTGTTTATTAATTATTTTGTCGGGCAGTTACAGTTACGGAGGAAATATGTTTAATGTAGTTGTTCTGGTGTCCGGTGGCGGCACAAACTTACAGGCAATCATTGATGCAAAGCTTGAAAATGTTAATATTAAAGCTGTTGTTTCCAACAAACCGGGCGCATATGCTTTAGAAAGAGCAAAGAAAGCAGGTATTGAAACTTGTGTAGTTGACAGAAAGAGTTTTGAAACCAGAGAGGCTTTTAATGCCGTTCTTTTCGATAAACTTAAAGAATTGAATCCTGATTTAATTGTTTTGGCAGGCTATATGCTCGTTCTTCCAAAGGATTTGGTTCAGTACTTTAAGAATAAAATAATAAATGTTCATCCTGCTTTGATTCCTTCCTTCTGTGGAGATGGTTTTTACGGTTTGAAGGTACATGAGGCAGTATTAGCTAAGGGTGTTAAGGTTACAGGTGCAACAGTTCATTATGTTGACGAGGGCACCGATACAGGAAAGATTATTGCCCAGAAAGCAGTATATGTAAATGAAAATGATACAGCTTTGTCACTTCAGAGAAGAGTAATGGAAGAGGCAGAGTGGAAAATTTTACCGGAGACAATTAAGATGCTTGCAAATCAGAAAAAAGTATTGGTAGTAGGTGGCGGCGGAAGAGAACATGCGATTGCATGGAAGCTTTCAAAGAGCAGTAAGGTTGGTAAGATTTATTGCGCACCAGGAAATGCAGGAACAGCAGCCTTTTGTGAGAATGTAGCGATTGGTGTTAATGATTTTGATGCTTTAACAGAGTTTGCCTGCAAAGAAAATATTGATTTTGTTGTTATTGGACCTGATGATCCTTTGGCAGCAGGTATTGTTGATGCTTTCAATGCAAAAGGTATTAAGACCTTCGGACCTGACAAGAAGGCCGCAATTCTTGAAGCATCTAAGGCATTTTCCAAGGATTTGATGAAAAAATACAATATTCCTACAGCAGATTATGAAGTTTTTACTGAAGCTTCAAAAGCTATAGAGTATCTTAATAATTATAATTCTTTCCCTGTTGTATTAAAAGCTGACGGCTTGGCACTTGGAAAGGGCGTACTCATTTGCAAAACAAGAGAAGAAGCCTTAGAAGGTGTAAACCAGATTATGGTAGACAAGCAGTTTGGTTTAGCAGGAAGCAAGCTTGTTATTGAAGAATTTATGACAGGCAGAGAAGTTTCTGTTTTAACCTTTGTTGATGGAGAAAATTACCTTGTAATGTCTTCAGCACAGGATCATAAGAGGGCCAAAGACAATGATGAGGGATTAAATACCGGAGGAATGGGAACTTTTTCACCAAGTCCTTTCTATACAAAGGAAATTGATGAATTTTGCCGCAAGGAAATCTTTGACAGAACAGTAAAGGCAATGAAAGCTGAAGGAAGAACCTTTAAGGGCGTTATTTTCTATGGCTTGATGCTTACTGAAAAAGGACCTAAGGTGCTTGAGTTTAATGCAAGATTTGGAGATCCTGAGACACAGAGTGTGTTGCCAAGAATGAAATCAGATTTGTTTGAGATGATGGAGGCTTGTGTTGACGGAACTTTAGGTGAGAAAACCCTGGAATTTGAGGACAATGCAGCTGTTACAGTTGTTGCAGCAAGTGGCGGATATCCTGAAGCTTATGCAAAGGGATATGAGATTAGCGGCTTGGATTCTGCAAATGAGTATAATGGCGAGCACATATTCCATGCCGGAACAAAGCTTTCAGATGGCAAGACAGTGACCTCAGGCGGAAGAGTACTTGGAGTTACAGCAGTGGCAAACAGCCTGGTTGAAGCAAGAGAGGCTGCATACAAGGCTATTGAGAAGGTTGATTTTAAGGATATGTTTTACAGACATGATATCGGTAATGCATTTCTTAAGTAGTACAATATATAGTTAAAACTGATAAATCAGGGCGGGACTGTTTTTTGGCGGTTTCGTCCTTTTTTCTTGTAAAAAAGCCGAAAAAGTGGTATCATATAATTGAGTATTGTAAATTTAGTTTATCACAGAATATAACCTTTGGAGGGTATAAAATGCGAAGCTTATTGACTGTTTTGAAAAATTACAGAAAAGTTATTGTTACATTGTTTGTGGCAACTGCTTTTTTGGGTGCAATTTTTGCTCTGCCTGTAAATAATGCAAAGGCATCAACAGCCGGAAAAGTTACAGCGGACGAGCTTAATGTCAGAATAGGACCCGGATCAGAATATGACCAGCTGACACATGATGGCTACCTTGTTTATCTTGTACAGGGTGATGTTGTTGAAATTGAATATAAAACAGGCAACTGGTACTTTGTTTCAGCCATGTTTAAGGGCGCAAAAATCAAAGGTTTCGTAAGTGGTTATTATATTCAGGTAACAGGTACAGAAAAAATAGAAGAGAGATCTGATTTTACTTTGGTTTCAACACCTACCCCGATGCCTACTTCTGTTGCAGAACTTCCCTGCATGGGTATTGTTAATGCAGACTGTTTGCACGTTCGTGAAAAAGGATCTTTGAGTGGAAAAATACTTGATAAGATTTATGAAGGCACAGAAGTTGTTGTTGTAAGCAAGGAACTTATGCCTGACAGATATTGGTATTACGTTTACTATGCAGCTAAAGACGGTACAATAAAGGAAGGACACTGCGCTTCAGAATATATCACAATGAAGGTTGGACAAAATCCCAAGTCTTCAGAGCTTGCAAAGAAGATGGTGGTTGCTACACCTACACCTTCTCCTTCCGAATTGACAGCAGCTCCTAATACAAGAAGCAATTACAATGTTAATGGCAACGACATTCTTTATAAGATTGATGCAAAGGTTATCGCTGATTCTTTGAATGTAAGACAGAAGGCATCAGCTTCTTCAGCAGTTGTTGCAACTTTGAAGGAAGGCGATGAAATAATTATCATTAATACTGAAAGAACAACTGACGGTGTATGGTTTAATGTCATGTTTAAGTCAAATGGAAAGTATTATGATGGATTTGTAAGCGAGAAATATGTAAGAGTTGATTATTCTACTCCAATTAAGGGCGTTATTCTGGATGATGGTACACGACTTAAGAGAGATTTATCAACGGATAAGTATGAAACTTCACAAAAGACAGGTAATGTCGTTTCTCTTTATAAGGGAACTGAGGTTACAATTGTGACAAGTTATTTCTATCAGGGAAGCGCACTTTATCACATTGTTTATGTATCACCGAATACTGGTGAAAAGTATGAAGGCTATGCAGTGGATGGAAATGTAGGTTTTGCAACAACTTATGTTCCTCCTACTCCAACACCTACAAATACACCGCTTCCAACTAACACACCTAAGCCGACAGCAACACCTACACCTGCCGCATATTCAGGTGTTAAGCCTGCATATGAGGTGGCAGATTTGGTTATGATAGATGGCTTTTATGCACCTAACTCATATTCTGCATCACAGGCAGTTAAGGGACAGCCGATTATCGATAAGGTAAGAGGTATTGGTGTACTTAGCGGTTTATTAAAGGGCGATCAGCTTTTCTATACTTTGCCTGGTGAAGTAAGTGAATTTGTGGTAAATGAAAATGGCATACCTGTTCCTGTAAAGCAGGGTGAAGAGTTCTATCTTTATGACCTTTATGTAAATAGTTCAACTAACTATCGTTTGATTGGCGTTAAGTTTAATAACAAGATGTACTATGGTTACATCCTTGAAGTATCAATTTCAGCTTTGAGCGGTAAGCAGGCAGGTTTCTATTTTGGAACTGAAGGCGAGGTAGTTGCAAGTAACAGTGATTTTGCAACGGATATGCGAAATCTTGGTTTCCCTGAAAGCTACATAGGATATCTTGAAAAGCTTCACAGAAATTATCCTTTATGGCAGTTTAAGCCATATAATGCCGTAGATGCATGGGATTTTGTCATGGAAGAGGAAATGGTTTTAGGAAGAAGCTTGATTCCTATTTCTTATGATGCAAGCTATAAGTCACTTGCAGTTGGTGCATTTAATTATGATACAGGAAAGTATGTGCCATTTGATGGACAGACCTGGGTAAATGCATCAGAATCAGCAATTGCTTATTACATGGATCCCAGAAACTGGCTTAACAGCGAATATATTTATATGTTCGAGGATTTGACCTATGATTCATCAATTCATACAAATGATGGAGTTGAGGAAATTTTAAAGGGAACACCTTATTATAAAGCTGACATTAAGTATTACGATACCAAAAAGAATTATAAGACTTATACAAAAGCAGATGGCACTCCTATGAAGTATTCTGAGGCTATAATTGCGGCAGCAGAATATACAGGTGTAAGTCCTTATCATATTGCTACACGAATGAAGCAGGAGGTTGTAATCAGTTCAACAATGGTAAGCAACAGTGTAACCGGTACTGTTTCAGGCTATGAAGGTTATTATAACTTCTTTAATATTGGTGCTTACCATTCAACTGTAGAAGGCGGAAATATCATCAATGGATTGAAGTATGCAAAGAGTGGCTCTGATGATTATTATGCAAATGTTACGGCACAGCTTCCTTGGGATAACCCTTACAAGGCAATTGTTGGTGGCGCATATTTAATTGGACAGAACTATATTCTTAAAGGACAGCATACAGTTTATTTACAGAAGTTTAATGTAACCGGATATCAGACCTATACACATCAGTATATGTCAAATATCGAAGCACCGATGGCAGAAGCAAGGAAGATGGCAAGCGCATATTCAAATCCTGCTAATATTCCTTTGACCTTCTCAATCCCTGTATTCCTCGGAATCCCTGAAAAGATTTGCGAGCAGCCCAATGAAAAGAATACAGATTTAAGCTTCTTTACAGCTTTGGAATATATCAATGTTGAAGATGCATATGGCGGTGAAATATCTCTTACTCCAAGCTATGATGCTTCATATAATGGCGAGTATGTAGGATATTGCTATTCAGATTCACCTGCATTTAAGGTTGATGCAAAGGCTGTTTTGGGTTCAACAAAGCTGACAGGTGTAGGATATTATAAGCTTGATGTTGGCACAAACTATGCAACGATAGTTGCGACAAGTGCCGATGGTCAGACAAAGACTTATAAATTAAAGATTATAAGACGATAAAATGACAAAGTTAGTGAAGAAAATTGTAAAGATTGGAATGTCAGCCATGTTTGTGGCTGTCCTCTTTTCTGTTATTTGCCAGGTGAATATAGCCAGGGCTGCATCTGCCAAACTTGTTATGGATGTGTCACAGGAGGTTTTCGAGGGAGAGGAATTTACACTTGATTTGCTTCTTGATACAGATGAGAGAATTGGAATAGTAAATATCGCATTTTCCTATGATACCTCGCTTTTAAAGTTTATCAGTGCTCCGGCAGTAATTAAAGCATCAAAAGGCGTGATAACGATAAGTGACGGCGGAGACGGAAGCACTTCTACTCAAAGAAAGTATTCGATTAGATTCAAGGCCTTAAAATCAGGCATATGCGTATTTACTTATACTAAAAAGCCAGAGATAAAGACTCGTATTGAAGATAAGGTAATGAGCGTATCGGTTGATATGTTTGAGCTTGAAATAAATAAAAAGGAAATAGTGCCAATGGATGCAAGCTTGTCTGTGATAAGTCTTGCCGTTGGTGAAATGGAACCTGAATTTTCAAAGGATATACATACCTACAAAGCTGTTGTGCCTTACGATGAAAACGGTGTTTTGTACTTATATGCAAGGGCAGCTAATCAGGAAAATACGGATATTGAAGTATTTGGCGGTGAAAAGCTATTGCCAGGCGAGAATAAGGTGACTTTGATTACAAGAACCGAAGACGGAAACAGTCAGGCATATCTTTTGATAGTGACGATGCTTGAAAAGGGAACTGAGTTGAATAGCGAAACGTCTGATGAAGTGTTATCTTCCATGCCTGATGATATTGTTTATGATGACGAAGAAATTGACAAAATAATTGAACAGGTGTCTGAAAAGCAGGTTACAGCGACAGGAAAAGGCGTTGTAATGGTAAGCGAAGATGTCTTTGACAAGGCAAAAAATGATATAGGTGCTTTGAAGAAGGAACTTGATGAGATGCGAATGAAAAGTGCCATGTATCTGATTATAATAGTAATATTAAGTATTTGGAGTGTTATTTCACTCATATACGTGCTTAGGAATTTAAGAAAGTAAAGAAAGAGATAAGAAATGAACGATTTTAAATTTGGTCCTTATACGAAACAGGACTTTACGGAAGAGGCTAATCTTGTAATTAAGGAAGCACTCTGGTTAGCAAAGGCAAACAAGATTCCGACTTTAAAGCCGGAGCTTTTGCTTTGGGCATTTTTTTCTGTTGATTGCCCTGCAAAAGCTGCATTAGAGTCAATTGGCCTTGATTCAGATACGTGCTCAAGCTGTGTTCTTCCTTTTGAAATTGAAGGAACTGTTAATCCTAAAGGGGAATATTCTGAGAAAATAGTTACCATATTCGATGAAGCAAGAAGATTTGCGGATATGATGTGTCATGCAAAAATTGGAACAGAGGAAATTTTGCTTGGCATATTGGCTCAGAAGCGTAATTTTGCATCTGCAACTATTATGACTGCTTTGGATGACAAGAATAAGGCAAAGAAGCTTTTTGAAAGCATTTTGGTTGCAAATGGTGTTCCACAGTTCGTTGCTGCAAAGGAATGTTTTGAGTGTTTAACAGGACGCCGTCAGGAAGAAGCAGCAAACGGTACTCCACTTGAAAACTTAGAAGAATACAGTAGGAACATGACCGATACGGAAAGAGTCAAGACTTATGATCCTGTTGTCGGAAGAGAAAAAGAGCTTAATCATATTATTCAGATTCTCACAAGAAGAACCAAGAATAATCCTTGTTTAGTGGGTGAACCAGGTGTTGGTAAGACTGCTATTGTTGAACAGCTTGCAAGACTTATAACCGAAGGTAATGTTCCAAGTGAATTGAAAAATGTAATGATATATTCTCTTGATATGTCATCAGTGCTTGCCGGTACAAGATACAGAGGTGATTTTGAGGAGAGAATGAAGGATATCATTGCAGAAGTTGAGGAACATCCGAATATTATTCTTTTTGTTGATGAAATCCATACAATTATGGGTAAAGGCGGTTCCGAAGGCACTGCAGATGCTGCAAGTATTTTGAAGCCTGCACTTTCACGCGGTATTATCAGAATGATTGGTACTACAACTTATGATGAATACCAGAAGCACATCGAAAAGGATGCTGCATTTGCAAGGCGTTTCCAGAGAGTTGAAGTTTTAGAACCGGATACAAATGAGACAGAGCTTATTTTGAAAGGAATTCGCCAAAAATATGAGGAATTCCATAATGCGATCATTACTGATGGCGCAATAAAGGAAATAGTAAGACTGTCAAATCAGTATATCAATGATCGTTTTCAGCCTGATAAGTCAATTGATATTCTTGACGAAGTTGCCTCAAGAAAGCATTTAATCAATTCAAGAAAAGGCTCGAAGGCTTTCAAAGCTTCAGAAGAAATCGCGGCATTTAAAAAGGAACGCGAAAAAGCTTTGCTTAATAATGAATTCGAGGTTGCGGTTGAGTATGCTGAGAAGATAAAGAAGGCAGAAGCAAAGCTTAAGAGAGCAAAGAAGGCCGAAGAGAAGGAAGAAAACAGCGATAAAAAGATAATTGATAAGCAGGATTGTGTTGAACTTATTGCTGAACTGACAGGCATTCCTATTGATAAGCTTAAAGAGGATGAGAAGGAAAGACTTCTTGGACTTGAAGATGAACTTAAGAAGAGAGTGCTTGGTCAGGATGAGGCAGTTACAACTTTGGCTAAGGTAATAAGACGCTCAAGAGTCGGACTTAATGATCCGAACCGCCCTATTGGTTCATTCCTTTTCTTAGGACCCACAGGTGTTGGTAAGACTGAGCTTTCAAAGGCGTTAGCACAGAGCATTTTTGGAACTGAGGATGCACTTATAAGAATTGATATGTCTGAGTACATGGAAAAGCACACGATTTCCAAACTCATTGGTTCTCCTCCGGGATATGTAGGATTTGAGGAAGCAGGTCAGCTTACAGAAAAAATCAGAAGAAGACCATATTCAGTTGTTCTTTTCGATGAATTGGAAAAGGCACATGAGGATGTATTTAACATTCTTCTTCAGATTCTTGATGATGGACGTTTGACAGATTCAAAGGGCAGAAAAGTCAATTTCAGAAATACCATTATTATCATGACATCTAATACAGGTGCAAGAGAGATAATGACACCAAAGCACCTTGGCTTCGTGGTTGGCGAAACTGAAAAAATCGACTATGACCGCATGAAAAGTGGTGTTCTTGAGGAACTTAAAAGAAGATTTAAGCCTGAATTCCTTAACAGAATTGATGATACAATCGTGTTCAGACAGCTTGGCAAGGATATTCTTATCGATATTGTTGCTATGCAGCTTAAGACTGTTGGAGAGAGAGCAAAGAATCAGCTTGGTATGGATTTGACTTTCACAAAAGAGCTTGCGGAATTTATTCTTTCCCAGGATAAAGAAGAGAAGTATGGTGCAAGACCTATAAGACGAGCTATTCAGACCTATGTTGAGGATTACATTTCAGAGAACCTCTTGCGAGGCGAGTTAGAGCGAGGAAAGGCATATACCATTACAGCAGTTGATGGAAAAGTATCGCATATTATTTATGATATTGTGCGGTGAAGTTTCTTTGTAAATATCTTTTGTTGAGAGAAAAGGTACTTATAATCAAAAAACAAGAAACATAATACATTTATTATTTTTAGAAAGGGAGCGCAGTTGCGCGAAATAATCATGGCTAAATTAATTTCAATGAACAGTGACAAAACATTAAACTTTGGATGTTATACAATCCCTGAAAAACAGAAGGATACATTGGAAGTAGGAAGTGATGTTTACAAGGTAAAAACCTTCTGTGATGTTACAAAACTTGAGAAGAATGAGTGCTTTGAATATGAATCAGTACCTGGAACAAAGGTTGAAGAATTCAAGAGAAGCTCAAACGAAGTTTCACTTAAGGTAGAGGGAATTGGTTCTACAGATTTGATTTTTGAATTAGAGCCTGAAAAGGAATATGCGGTTTGTGTGGATGGCGTTAGGGGCGAAAATGCTGTTAAAGCTAACATCGGTGGAAAAATCACAGTTTCATTAGATTTGCCTAAGGATAAAAAAGTTGAGATTTCTATTAAAGAGGCATAAATGGTAAAAGAAAAGATCGCCTTTTATTGTGGCGAGTGCGGTTATGAATCGGCAAAATGGTTTGGTCAGTGTCCTTCCTGTAAGGTATGGAATACTGCAAAGGAAGCAGTTAAAATTGCCGGCAACAAAGCCTCACAAGCTGCAAAGGTTTCATCGGCAAAACCGGTTTCCATTAAGACGGTTGAAACGAAGGAACAGGCAAGATACTTAACAGGAATAGAAGAATTAGACCGGG
Source organism: Lachnospiraceae bacterium (assembly GCA_024403335.1). GTDB lineage: Bacteria > Bacillota > Clostridia > Lachnospirales > Lachnospiraceae > JAKSSA01. Next base: position 1,111 of record JAKSSA010000005.1, on the reverse strand, counting down.
TACTCGGAGGCGGAGTAGTACCCGGTTCTTTGGTATTAGTTGGAGGCGACCCTGGCATCGGGAAATCCACACTTTTGCTTCAGATTTGCAAAACACTCGCAAATTCAGGCAGAAAAGTGCTTTATGTTTCCGGCGAGGAGTCAGAAATCCAGATTAAACTTCGTGCAAAGAGACTTAATGTTGATGATGCAGAAATTACCTTATATTGCGAAAGTGATATGACCTCGATAAGCAATCAGCTTAAAGAAATGAAACCTGATGTTGCAATTATTGACTCTATTCAGACGATGAATTGTGAGGAGTGCGGTTCTGTCATAGGAAGCGTTTCGCAAATCAAGGAAGCAACCTCTGTCTTGATGAGAATTGCAAAGGACGAGGGAATAAGCATATTCATTGTTGGTCATGTAACTAAAGAGGGAACTGTTGCCGGTCCAAAAACTCTTGAACATATGGTGGACACGGTTTTATATTTTGAAGGCGAAACGGGTGGTGCTTACAGGATTTTGCGCGCAGTAAAAAACCGTTTTGGATCTACAAATGAAATTGGCGTTTTTGAGATGACAAGCTTAGGTCTTGAAGAGGTTACGAATCCATCGGCATATATGCTTGAAGGACGCAGCCAGAATGAGCCGGGAAGCGTTGTATCTGCTACAATGGAGGGAAGCAGACCTGTGCTTGTGGAAGTACAGGCACTTACTGCTGATACAAGCTATAATTTGCCTCGCAGGACATCAATCGGAACAGACTATAACAGGCTTGGGCTTTTGTTGGCTGTTATGGAGAAAAACTTAAGAATATATTTTGGGCAGAAGGATGTATATGTCAATATTGCGGGCGGAATGAAGATTTCTGAGCCATCAATAGATTTGGCTATTATTACTGCATTGCTTTCAAGTTGCAAGAACAAACCGCTTGATGTTATGGCTTTTGGCGAAGTTGGGCTTATGGGAGAAGTCAGAAATGTTGCAATGGCGGAGAAGAGAATTATTGAAGCGAAAAAGCTTGGGTATAAAACCTGCATTGTGCCTAAGGGGTCGCTAAAGAGCTTCAAAGCGCCTGCCGGTGTGATGATTTATGAAGTGGCTAATGTGAGGGAATTAGCGAAGCTTGA
>JAKSSA010000049.1 GCA_024403335.1 Lachnospiraceae bacterium | reverse complement strand
TTCAAGCTCCTTAGAAATTGTAAGGAAAGGTGCTGCACAGAAGGAATCACCTGTGTGAACACCAAGAGGATCAATATTTTCGATGAAGCAGACGGTAATCATGTTGTTATCAGCATCTCTTACAACTTCAACTTCAAGTTCTTCCCAGCCAAGTATTGATTCCTCAACCAAAACCTGACCAACCAAACTTGCCTGTAAACCACGCTTAATAACTGTTGTCAGTTCTTCAACATTGTATACCAATCCACCGCCAACGCCGCCCATTGTATAAGCAGGTCTTAATACTACAGGATAGCCAAGCTCTCCTGCTATTCTTAAACCGTCTTCAACTGAATAAGCAACTTCTGAACGCGCCATTTCAATACCAAGTGAATTCATTGTCTTCTTAAATTCAACTCTGTCTTCACCCTTTTCAATGGCATCGATATCTACACCTATAACCTTTACGCCATATTTGTCCAAAACTCCATTCTTTGCAAGTTCTGAACAAAGGTTAAGTCCTGACTGACCGCCAAGATTTGGAAGTACAGCGTCAGGTCTTTCTTTTTCAATAATCTGTTCAAGTCTTTTTACATTCAAAGGCTCAATATATGTCTTGTCTGCAGTCTGAGGGTCTGTCATGATTGTTGCCGGGTTTGAATTTACCAAAACAATTTCATAACCAAGCTTACGAAGTGCCTTGCATGCCTGAGTTCCTGAGTAGTCAAATTCGCATGCCTGACCGATAATGATAGGACCTGAACCAATAATCAGTATTTTATTAATGTCTTCGCGTTTTGCCATTTTTTTCCTTTCTGCCGCATATGCGCTTTCTACATAAGTCTTGTATTTTATTCTCTTCCTGTGAAGCAATAGGTGCAAAGCTTACAAGGCTCGATACCTATTGCCTTTGCCATGTCATCAGCATTGTTATACTTCAAGGTTGTAAAATTAAGCTGCTTTCTGATTTCTTCGCACATCTCCTTATACTTTTCGCTTCTGAAATCAGCATATTCATAAAGAAGTTCCTTATCTATCTCCGCTTTTCCTTCTTTTGCCACAATAACTTTTCTTGTGATAAGGTCGTTCTCTGAATTAAGTCTTGAAAAGTTCAAATATTTACAGCCAAAAATGATTGGAGGGCAAGCTGTTCTGATATGAACCTCCTTTGCACCTGATGAATAAAGGAAATCTGTAGTTTCTCCAAGCTGGGTACCACGAACGATTGAGTCATCAATTAACAAAAGTTTTTTGTTTCTTATCAGCTCATCAACCGGAATAAGTTTCATCTTTGCAATAAGATTACGCTGAGTCTGTTTTGTAGGCATAAATGAACGGGGCCAGGTAGGAGTATATTTGATAAACGGTCTTGCAAACGGAATTCCCTTTGCGTTAGCATAACCGATGGCATGCGGGGTACCGGAATCAGGAACACCTGCAACAATATCTACATCTACATCATCATCCTTTGACATTATTTCACCTGTCTTATAACGTGCACTCTCAACACCTACGCCCTCATAAGTTGATGTCGGATATCCATAATACATCCAAAGAAAAGAACAAATCTTCATTTCCTTTGCAGGTGCAACTAAAACCTGAACGCCTTCAGAGGTAATAAAATCAATTTCACCAGGGCCAAGTTCTTTAAATTCCTTGTAGCCAATATTCAAAAATGCAAAGCTTTCAAATGAAGCACAGAAAGCATTGCGTTTCTTACCAATAATGAGAGGTGTTCTTCCCATCTTATCACGACATGCATAAATTCCCTCTGCTGTCATGATGAGCATGGTAACTGAACCCTTTATAACACTTTGAGCATACTGAACGCCTTCAATAAAAGTAGATTTCTGATTTATAAGAGAAGCAATAAGCTCTGTCTGATTTATTGCGCCGCCACTTAACTCTAAAAAATGAAAAGCGCCGCTTTCAAACAGTTTCTCCGCTAATTCATCTACGTTAGTTACTAACCCAACAGTAGTAATAGCATAACTGCCCAAATGCGAGCGCACTATCAAAGGCTGAGGCTCATTATCTGAAATACAACCAATTCCAATATTACCTTCAAATTCACCAAATTCCTTATCAAACTCAGTTCTAAAAGGTGCATGTTCAATGGAATGAACCGCCTGAGTAAAACCATTTTTGCCATAAACAGCAATTCCACCACACTTGGTACCCAAGTGTGAATGATAGTCTACGCCAAAGAAAAGGTCGAACATGCAATTTTCCTTCGAAGCAACTCCGAAAATACCGCCCATACAAACTCCTTGTCATTGAACTTTATTGCGAACACCATTGTTCTTTGTTATGAAACACTATTATTCCATAACATTCAACTGATTTTACAAAAATAAGGATATGTAAGTCAACCGAAAGTTATATCAAAGTGATTAATAATTTTTTTGTAAAGTATTAATGATTCTAATATAAATTAAGATATTTTTTTACTTGGATAATAAAAAGCGGCAATCATTCCTGACTGCCGCCATAATAATTACAACCCTGACAAACTTATGCTTTTTAAGTTCTAAAAAATTCATTTAAAATATATCAATACTCTTTATATTTTTTAAGTAGATTATATTTTGTCTTGATTGCGCACAAATTTTAACTATTCTACATCAAACTTGTAAATTGTTGTAGTCTCATATTCCTGACCTGCTTTGAAAACAGATGACTTAAAGCCTTCCTTTGCATTGCAAGCATCAGGGAAGAACTGGCTTTCAAAGCAAGCGCCACCACGATACTTGTAAACATAGCCACCCTTACCTTCATCCTTGCCTGAAATGAAGTTACCTGCATAGAACTGCATACCGGGCAAATCCGTATATACCTTCAATACTCTTCCGCTTGTCTTATCCTTAAATTCAGCAACAAGTTCAACATCATCACCCTTTGTGTTAAGCACATAGTTATGGTCATAGCCACCTGCCTGCTTTAAAGGTAAGTAATCAGCATCAATTCTGTCACCAATTCTCATCTCTGTTCTGAAGTCCATAGGAGTGCCTTCAACTTTTCTGATTTCACCTGAAGGAATAAGCTTATCATCAGTAGGAGTAAATGCATCAGCATTAATCCAGAGATAATGATCTTCGATTGAACCTTGATCATGTCCCTTAAGATTGAAGAAGGAATGATTTGTGAAGTTCAAAACTGTATCCTTGTCTGAAACTGCAAAATATTCAATTACAATAGCATTATCATTGGTAAGTGTATAAGTAACTGTAATATCAACATTTCCGGGGAAGCCCTGTTCCATATCAGGACTTAATCTTGAAAATTCAACAGCAGGTTCCTCTTCATCAATCATCTCTGCTTCATACATGAAATTGTTATATCCAACAAAACCGCCATGTAAGTTGTTGATGCCATTATCATTTTTGTCAACCTGATATTCCTTACCATTGATTACAAACTTTGCACCGCCGATTCTGTTACCGTTACGTCCAATGAATGCACCATAATAAGTTCCATTTTCTGCATAACCTTTTACGCTGTCATAACCCAAAGCTACATCAGCAAACTTGCCGTTTTTATCCTTTGCCCAGATTTCAACGATTGTTGCGCCGTAATCTGTTAAAGCCACTTTCATACCATTCTTGTTCTCAAGAATGTAAAGGCTTGCCTTCTGACCGTCCTTAGTTGAACCAAAGTCTTTTCTTGTAATACTCATAATACATTTATCCGATTTCGTCATATGACAAAATCTGTCCTTTCTCCCTCTGCAAGGGTTTGCTGCACTTTTATTTATTTTACTATCATTAATATGATAAATCAAGAAAAACAATTAGCAGGGTTTATATTTCGCACGTTCCAAAAGCTCAACCTGATTACGACATCTTGAAATAAAAAGAAAGCCACCTTAAAAGGTGGCTTGTGTTCAGTAATAAATGTCTAACAATATAGCTTGTCTTACAGATCCAACACTTTGGAGTCTTTCAGATAAAGATACACTGAAAACCCAAAACTTAGCACTTCTTAACGTTTACTGCCTGAGGTCCCTTCTGACCATCTACGATGTCAAATTCTACCTTTGCGCCTTCTTCAATTGTCTTGCGGCCTTCACCAACAAGTCCTGAATAATGTACGAATACGTCCTTTTCGCCTTCAACGCTGATAAAACCGAAACCCTTGGTATCGTTGAACCACTTTACTGTTCCCTGCATCTTTTCTCCTCCATCTAATTGCATTTAAAGTGTTGTTGTGAACAAAGTTCACAGATGCTTGTAAGCACTATCGTGATTTTAGCACTTACTTATTAGGATGTCAAATAAATTCTATTCTAAACCTTAAATCTTGTCCATTTTCCGGAAGCAAATCTTGTACTAGCCAGAAGATATCTTGCAAACTGGTCCATTAATATTCCTATCCATATTCCAAATATGCCAAAGCCTGCAGAATATGCAAGTATAAAGCTAAAAATCGGTCTTAAAATCGTAACACTGATTACTGAGGTGACTGTAACGAATTTAACATCTCCTGCACCTCTTAAACATCCAAGATACATAACCTGTGTAATCTGTAAAAATACTACGATTATCATAAGCCGCATGATCTTAGCACCTATTTCGATAAGCTCTGATTCTTTAAAGTACAAACTGAAATAAAAGCTTCCGCCAAAGAAATATACTAATGCTAAAACTGAAGCAATCACTATTCCAACCATATGGCATAATTTTCCATATCGTTTTGCCAAAGGTGCATTCTTTTCGCCAAGACTCTTACCTATAAGTGCAACCGCTGCAACTCCCATTCCATCGCCAAAGGAGAAGGACAAACTCATAACATTCATGGCTACATTATGAACTGCAAAGTCATTTGTTCCCAAATTCGCAGCTATAATTGAGCTTAAAGAAAAACCTATTCGTAAGAAAATCTGCTCAGTAAAGGTTGCGCCTGATATTTTAACTATGCTTTTTGCAGCTTCTCTTGTCGGTTTGATCTTATTTTCAATAACATAATAGATATTGATAAACTGATCTTTCTTAAAAAGTGAAGCAAAGCTCATTATCATTCCAACAAAAGTACCAATTACAGTAGCAATTGCTGCACCTTTAATCCCAAGCTTAGGGAAGCCAAGATTACCATTAATAAGCAGATAATTTAATACAACATTAACACTATTTGCCAATAAATTGGTTTTCATAGCAATTTTTGTATTGCCTGCACCTCGCAAAGCAGCATTGACAGACATGGTAAGAATATTAAAAATCTGTCCGCCAATAATTATTCTGAAATACTCAACTGCCATGTCATGAGTATCTGATTGTGATCCAAATAATCTGACAAATGGTGAAGCAAAGACAAATGCCACTATACTTATTACAATTCCTGCTATCAATGAAAAAACAAAGCCTGCAAGAAATACCTCAGTAGCACTTTTTTGATTCTTTTCGCCTCTTCTTCTTGCAACGACTGCAGAAACAGCCATATTTACGGCAAAGAAAACGCATATGCAGATAAACTTAGGCTGTACAGTCAAGCCAACTGCAGCTACTGCTTCTGTACCAAGTCTGCTTACCATAAGTGAATCAATCATGCCAATTAGTGCAATAAAGAATGATTCAACCACAGCAGGCAAAGCTACTACCATAATTTTCCCAAGAAGTTCTTTTGTTCTGCCTTCATTTAAATTATCTGTTACTGATTCCATATATCCTTTGAATAATTACCGCTTGAATTCCACAAAAGCCATCCAAGTCCTGCCTCAGCAGATGCTTTAATCTGTTTGTTGATTGCTACACTGTCATATTCTATGTGGCCTTCTACCCAATCAGCCGTAAATGCCTGTAACCAGGGACGTACCTTTACTGCTTCTATTTCTGCATCCTCAAGCTTTGCTGCAGACTTTTTAAGTTCATACTCAACTAAATCGTAAGGTTTTGCATCAGGTACAACAAGCTTAGCATAACCATTTGCATAATGTGACGGATAAATCATGGGGCAGATAAAGTCAAGCTCTCTTGTTAAATCAACATAGTTTTGTCCTAAATTACGCGCATCAGATTCAGAAGAAATTACGATTCCAAACACATCAAAGGATACCAAAACCCCAAGTTTGTGAATTGAGTCGACTGCCTGCTTCGCAAACAAAGTAATCATTGTCTGCTTGTCATACATTGGAACTGTTCCATCACCAAATACGATATTTGAATATCCCTCGTCAACAGGAAATCTCACATAGTCAAAATTAACTTCGTCAAATCCTTTCTTTGCAGTTTCTTCTGCTATTGAAAGAATATAAAGCAATACATCCTTCTTGTAAGGATCAATCCATTTCTTGTTAGAATGATCACTATACAAAGTTCCATCTTCAAATGCCATAGACAAGCTGTTAAAGCTGTTTGCAGCTACTGTGTCACAAAAACTTGTTACTCTTCCTATGGTGTATAGATTTCTTTCCTTACAGCCTTGCATAAAATAATCAATTGAATCTGTGTGAGTTGATGAATTGTAAAACTTTGTTATTTTTTCATTACTCATAGGAAACAAAAGCTTGCCTTCATCATCCTTTATATCAACTACCACAGTATTAATTCCTGTTTCGTCTATAAGCTCGAAAAGCTTTTCAATATTTGATTTTCTTGCAAACAAACTTCCTCTTATGTATATTCCTTTTGTTTCTCTGCCTCTTATAGTTCTCTCATTTATTAACAATTCAATATTATTTTCTTCAACTGAAGGTACTTCACTGCCTGTAATTTCTCCATCAGCTGATGTTTTTTCATTTGACATTTCATCCTCATTCTTTGAAGATATTTCACCTATCGTTTCATCTTCAGGCTGTTCTTCATTCTTAACCAATGGGTTTTTATCATCCTCTTGATTTAATGAAGGAGTTTTATCCTCTACTTTATCATCCAATAAAGGTTCTGAAGGGGCATTGGTAACCACCAGCTTGTTGCCAAACATTAGTCCTTCTTCTGTTTCAACAACTCTGCAGCCACTAAAAACCAAAGACATTCCCAAGAACATCACAGATAAACCAAGTCCCAGACAAGTTTTTATTTTCATTCGCATATGCGCATCCCACCGATATTTATTATTAGTAATATACATTTACATACCAATTGATATTAGTAATATACATTTATATACCAATTAATAATTGTACTTCTTTTATATTACAAAGTCAAACAGGCATAAAATATGCTTTCTAATATAGTTATAAACTTTTCTTATAAACTAAAATAATACATTTAATTTAATCAAGACATTTTTTTATGTTAGAATGAAACCGTTAATGGTGAAAAAGTATACCTTTTAATTTAATGGAAAGGATTAAAGCATATGGTCAACAGATTCTATTCAGAAAAGAAAGAAGCATTTAACATCAAGGGCAAAGAATTACAGGATGAATTAAGAGAATATCTTGGTATAACCTTTGACAAGGTTAGAATTCTTGTAAGATATGACGTTGAAGGAGTAAGCAATGATACTTTGGAAAGAGCAAAGAACATTGTTTTTTCAGAACCTCCTGTAGACAATCTCTACGTTCAGTCTTTCCCTTCAGAGACTAATGATCACATATTCTCAATTGAATATCTTCCCGGTCAGTTCGATCAGAGAGCAGATAGTGCATGTCAGTGTATCATGCTTTTAAATCCTGCTGAAAAGCCGGAAATAAAGACAGCCGTTACCTACTGTTTAACAGGCACTGCTACTTGTGAAGAAATAAATACAGTAAAATCTTATCTTTTGAATCCGGTTGACTCAAGAATTGCCAATGAAGCAGTTCCTGAAACTGTTGTAATGAAATATGACGAACCAGAGGATGTAAAAATTCTTGATACTTTTACTTCTCTTGAAGATAAAGAGCTTCACGAGCTTTATGACAGCTTAAATCTTGCAATGACCTTTGCTGACTTCTGTTTCATCAAGCAGTATTTCCTTAAAGAAGACAGAGAGCCTTCAATAACTGAAATTCGTGTACTTGATACCTACTGGTCAGACCACTGCCGTCATACAACTTTCCAGACAGAAATTACCAATATTGAAATTGAAAAAGGCGACTTCAAAACACCTATTGAAGAGACCTTAAATCTTTATAAAGAAACCAGAGAGACTCTTTATGCAAACAGAACTGACAAGCCTGTTACTTTAATGGATCTTGCATTGGTTGCCATGAAGGCTTTGAAAAAATCAGGCAAGCTTAACGACTTGGAAGAATCTGATGAAATTAATGCATGTTCCATCATTGTTCCTGTTGAAATCGATGGCAAGACTGAAGACTGGCTTGTATTTTTCAAGAATGAAACACATAATCATCCTACCGAAATCGAGCCATTTGGTGGTGCTGCAACCTGCCTTGGCGGTGCTATTCGTGATCCTCTTTCAGGAAGAGGTTATGTATACCAGGCTATGCGCGTAACAGGTGCTGCTGATCCTACTCTTCCAATCAATGAAACAACCAAGGGCAAGCTTCCTCAAAGAAAGCTTACTACCGGCGCAGCTAAGGGGTACAGCTCATATGGTAACCAGATTGGTTTGTCTACAGGTTTGGTTGATGAGATTTATCATCCTAACTATCTTGCAAAGCGTTTGGAAATCGGCGCTGTTATGGGTGCAGCTAAGAAGGAAAATGTTATGAGATTAACTTCTGATCCCGGTGATGTTATTGTATTAATCGGAGGAAGAACAGGACGAGATGGTTGTGGCGGTGCTACAGGTTCCTCAAAGGCTCATAATACCGAATCAATTCACACCTGTGGTGCAGAAGTTCAGAAGGGCAATGCTCCTACTGAAAGAAAAATACAGCGTCTTTTCAGAAATCCTGAAGTTTCAAAGCTTATCAAAAAGTGTAACGACTTTGGTGCAGGTGGTGTATCCGTTGCCATCGGAGAACTTGCTGATGGTCTTGAAATCAATCTTGATTTGGTTCCCAAAAAATATGCAGGACTTGATGGTACTGAGCTTGCAATCTCAGAATCTCAGGAAAGAATGGCTCTTGTAGTTGATCCTAAGGATTTGGATGCAATTTTAAAATATTCAGAAGAAGAAAATCTTGAAGCAATTAAGGTAGCTACAGTTACAGAAAATCCCAGACTTGTTATGTACTGGAGAGGAAAGAAAATTGTTGACTTAAGCAGAGCTTTCCTTGATACAAACGGTGCTCATCAGGAGACCTGTGCTGTTATCAAAACCAATAGTCTTAAAGACTCATATTTCAAAAAGGGCAGAGATTACATATCTTCACATACAAACAGAAAGCTTGAGAGAGGCAATAAGACCTTTGATGATACTTTTGCTTCAAAAATGGAAAAAATGCTTTCAGACCTCAATGTATGTTCAAAACGCGGACTTGTTGAAATGTTTGACTCTTCTATCGGTGCTTCAACACTTGTAATGCCTTTTGGCGGCAAGTTACAGGCTACACCTATTCAGACCATGGTTGCTCATCTTCCTGTTGAAAACAAGGAATGTGAAACTGTTACAATGATGAGTTATGGCTTTGATCCTTTCCTTTCAGAATGGTGTCCATACCATGGAAGTATTTACGCTGTTATTTCATCTATTGCTAAAATTGCTGCAGCAGGTGGTGACTATACAAAGATTCATTTCACTTTCCAGGAATATTTCAAAAAGCTTGGAAACAATCCTGCTAATTGGGGCGAACCTTTACTTGCACTTTTAGGTGCTTTCAAAGCTCAGATGGAATTTGGCCTTGCTTCAATTGGCGGCAAGGACTCAATGTCAGGTTCCTTTGGTGAGATCAATGTTCCTCCTACTTTGGTATCCTTCGCAGTTAGCGTAGATGAAGCAAAGAACATGATTACTCCTGAACTCAAAGCTGCAGGAAACTGTTTATTGCTCTTCCCTCTCGTAAGAGATAATTATGAACTTCCTAACTTCAAGAAATATATCAACATGCTTGATGCAATTAAGAAAGCCTCTAAGCTTGGACTTATCAAGTCAATGTATGCCGTAGGAAGTCATGGTATCGCCGAAAGTGCATTTAAGATGGCTACCGGTAGCGATTTAGGTGTTAAATTCGATAATGGCATCAGCCAGAACGAGCTTTTCTTACCTAACTATGGTAGTATTTTAGCAGAAGTAGAAAAAGCTGATTTAGACAAGATTTATGCTATCTATAACGAAGCAAAGCTTATTGGTGAAGTTACCGAAGCCAATTCAATTTGCTTTAAAAACGACATCGTTTCACTTTCCTTCTGCCGTATGGCATTTGAAGAACCGCTTGAAAAGGTATTCCCTACCAAGGCTAAATCAAAGACTGAAACACCTTTAGCATGCAATCTCTATGATGCAAAGAATATTTTCATTTCAAACGAAAACGGAAAGAAACCCACAGTATTTATGCCTATCTTCCCTGGTACAAACTGTGAATATGACCTCGCCCGTACCTTTATTCAAAATGGTGCAAAGGTCAATCCCATCGTATTTAAAAATCAAACTGAAAGTCAGATTACAGAGACTATCTACGAATATGAGAAAGCAATTAAAGAAGCTCAGATTATCATGTTCTCAGGCGGTTTCTCAGCTGGTGATGAACCTGATGGTTCAGGTAAGTTTATCGCTTCTGCTTTCAGAAATGAATTATTGAAGACAGCTGTAAATGACCTTTTAAAGACAAGAGATGGTTTGATTCTTGGTATCTGTAATGGTTTCCAGGCCCTTATCAAGCTTGGTTTGGTACCTTATGGTGAAATCTGTGACTTATCACAGGATTCTCCTACTCTTACCCACAATGCAATCGGAAAGCATGTATCAAGAATGGTTCATACCAAGGTTGTTTCAAATAATTCACCCTGGTTATCAAAATGTGAGCTTGGAAAGGTATATACCATTCCTTCATCACATGGCGAAGGACGCTTTGTTGCAAATAATGAATGGCTTGCAAAGCTTGCTGCAAATGGTCAGATTGCTACACAGTATGTTGATTTAGCAGGTAATCCTACTTTTGATGACACCTTCAATCCTAATGGTTCCTTCATGGCAATCGAAGGTATCTTAAGTGCAGACTTAAGAGTACTTGGTAAGATGGCTCACTCAGAACGTACCGGCAAAGATGTTGCTATAAATATCCCCGGAGAGCATTATCAGCCGATTATTGCAGGTGGTGTAAGCTATTTCCTGTAAAGATATATAGTTGATCTGATTTAATTTGATTTAGTTTGATTTTATTTATTTTAAATTATATTTATTTAATTTAAATTTATTTGATTTTATTAAATCTGATTTAATCCTAATGTGTTATATAAAAAGCAATAAATTCAAGCATTAAAATATGAATTATAAAAAACGCTCTTCTTACCTTTTTAGTAAAGAGAGCGTTTTATGATATTTTTACAATTATTATATTGCATTTTAACAGATATATATGCTGTACTCTTCTATTTACATACAGTTAAACCATGTGTTTCATACAGCTAAACCACACAGCATATCATTCGCAATATGTCATCATAGCTTTAATAATATCAGGGAATATAATTTTCTTCGTTCTTCTTTCAAACAAACCAAAGCATTCACCTGAAGAATTAAATGCATTGTTGTCCCACCAGCAGCAGGTTAAACCATAAGAACGTGCCAAAGCTACATAATATGCAGTAAAATTAACTCTTGGCTTATAATTATCTTTATCTCTTGCTCCAAATTCTCCAATATATACCGGAATTCCCTTTGAAATATAAGTATCATAAAGCTGCTTCATGAAATTGTCAATTTCACTGGTACTTGTTTTCTGATTAATAACAAAATTAGATTTGCTTCCTGAATCCTTTGGTGACTGTAAAGCAAAACTATAAGGTGTATATGCATGCACCGAAACGATAATCTTGTTTACATTTCCTTCGGTATCTTCAGGTATTTTAAAGCTCTTAAGCAAAGCTCCCTGTGCAGATGCATCATAACCCGGAACTGATAAATAGCGGGTTGCATTGTTACCGCCTGTTGCTCTTACTGTATCAACAAAAGTCTGGTTAATCTTATTCAGACATTCAATAGCATCCTTAACATCACTGTTTGAAGTATTGATGTACCATTCAAACTGTGTACCAACAAGTCTTGGTTCATTTAAGCTTTCCATTATCAGTTTATTATCATAATCCTTGAAACGGTTAGCTATCTGAAGCCAAACGTCATGAACATACTTCTGTGAATTCTCAAGATGTTCTGAATCAGGATATACAAATTCTTTAGCATCATCATGATGTATGTTCAAAACGCAGTACATATCATCATCAATGACATAATCAACAACTTCCTGAACTCTGTCAAGCCATTCCTTGTAAATCTCGTAATTACCTTCATCATTTACAAATACATGATTATGCCATGAAACAGGCACTCTTATTGTATTAAAACCTTCCCCTTTAACTAAATCAATCAGTTCCTTGGTGGTCTTAATGTTATTCCAGGCTGTTTCTGCATACATATGATTTGAAGGATCATTACCTGTTATTGTAGCTTCTAAGGTGTTACCTAAATTCCAGCCTATCTTCATATCAGCCAAAAATCTCATTGCTTCATTATCAGGGATTGTCTGCTTTGTAAAATTGATGGTTGGAACCTCGATTGTAGGAATTGGTGTAGGTGTGTTGGTCGGTGTATTTGTAGGTCTTGGAGTACTTGTTGGCTTAACTGTAGGTGTAGCCGTATTCTGCGCTCCTGTTGTTGGGGTTGCAGTTGGGATAAAACCGGGTTCTATAGTATTCTCTTTACCACTACATGCGCAAAAACTTATAAGCAATGCTGTAAATATAGCAAAAATTGCAATTTTCTTCTTCATAATTCCTCCTAAAAAGCAATTAATTACCTGTTACTTGCTATTAAAATATCATTCCAAAGCTTTATTATCAAGGTAAATTTTTAAACATTATATGTATTTTTCATTCCATGTTATGTTTTTATCTGCTTATAAATAATCAAATAAGCTATCTCCCACTAAGCCCACTACTTGCTCAATACCTTAAGTAAACTTTCTATCTCCCACTATGCTTACACTTGCCAAGCACCTTAAGTAAACATTCTATCTCCTGCTAAACTTACCACTCGCTCAATACCAAATTAAAACTTCCAGCTTTCACTTTGCTTTATTCGTTATTTGCACAATCATTACCACCAGCTTAGCTGGTGGTTTGCTCTGCGGCTATAAGCCGCTGTTC
>JAKSSA010000048.1 GCA_024403335.1 Lachnospiraceae bacterium | reverse complement strand
ACAATTGAACTAAAGTTCAATTGTCATCCCTCGCTCTAAAGAGCTCGGTCAATTCAAATTTGTTTAATTCCTATTATGGCATAACCATTAACGCAACGCAATGGATAATGTATATTAAAAACGCCGTAAACATCAACAAATTGTCAACACTTACGGCATCTAATATCTTAGGAAATCTTATTTACAGAAATAGTTTCACACACTCCCCTTAGTCTTTTTATTTTCAAACTTACATATAAAAATTCATTATCACTTTAGCATAATCTTCTTTATGGTTGCAATTTCGTCCTTTGTTATCCCGATTTCCAAAAGATAATTCTCTATTTTCTCCTGCAAGCTGTTTCCTTCAATTCCCTTAATTACCTTAACATACTTATCCTGTATTTCTTTATAATCTCTCATACTGCCGATTTTTCCGAAATTTGAAAAAGCATAATCAAAGTATAAATCTTCTTCACTAACTCCAAGTAATCCGTTAATCAGAAATGTTACAAGACCGGTTCTGTCAGTACCTATTGAACAATGAAGATATATCGGGTAATTACTTTCATCAGCAAAAACTTCAATTATCTTTTTAATATCTTCATCATGTTTTCTAAGCTGTGTCGTTACCGTTCCCGGCATGGGAATATTGATATAATTAACATTTACACCAAGTGCACTTTCAGTTCTTATCTCATCCTGCCTTAAGTCAAGCTCTGTTTTAATTCCAAAGACACTTACCAAAGTGTTGATGCCATCTTCTGTGACAGATACTTTTTCCTTTTTGTCATCATTTAGCCTTCCGCCTCTGATTACAAGTCCCTGGTTTACTTTATCACCGCTGTCAGTTACCCATCCTCCTATATCTCTTACATTTGTGACACCATCAACATAAAGGTTTCTTGGAGCAATATTATCGATTAAAAATTCTTTATTGCCTGTTGAGACGCTTTTTCCATTTGAATAATTAGCTATTACTTCATAAGAATATCTCTCGCCAAGCTTTTGGTTATAAAAAGTGTAAGAGCTTTCTTCTTTGCCAAAATCAACACTTACAAATTCACTGTTCTCAAGATTTATAGTATTAACAGCATCATTTTTATCCTGATTTATGGTATCGGCAGCATCTTTTTTCCCTTGATTTATAATAGCAAATTTCAAGGTATAACTTACCAACTCGCCATCATTTTCCAAAGTCGGCAGGGCCTTCCAGGAAATCGTAATCCCTTCAGGTCTGCTAAGCTCGTAAGTACCATAAGCATAGGTGAGAAGCTTATCCTTTCCCTGAATGATTGCATTGTTCTGAGCTTCTGTATGAAAATAAACAACCTCTGCATCTTTGCTTCCATTAACATATGAAACAATATCCTTAATTATTTCATTTATCTCGTTTATTTCATCTATTTTATTTGTTTCATCTACTTTGTTTGCATCATTTGTTCCGTTATCATTATCCGACAAATAATTATCAACAACTTCGCTATTATCATTTTCTTTAAGCCTGCTATCAATTATTATTCCTAAAATTAAGCCTAAACACACTAAAATCAGCCCGACTGCAATACCACAGTATATTCCTGCTTTTCTGGATAAATTCTTTTTCATCTTCTAGTCTTTCCTTAATGCTTATGTTTTACTCAAAAATTTCTTTGCAAAAACTCTGAAAGTTATAAAATAATACCCACAAAACCGCTTTTTGTCAACCTAAGCATAATTTCCTGCCCAATACACAGTATCGACTTTCACAACACAAAAAACCTCCTTATCGTTTTTTCCGAAAAGGAGGTTTTCATTACCCACTAATTAAGGATTAAGTTTTTATCTTGCTATCTTCTGCCACCGCCGCCAAAGCTGCCATGACCACCAAAACCACCAGGACCTCCAAAGCCTCCCATGCCTGAGGATGCGGCATTTCCTGCATTTCCATCAGTCTGAGTCCAATTGAGTACCTTAGTGCTTCCATCTTTATAAAGTGTGTACTCAGCCTTTGTTTCAAGCTTATCTGAACAAATCCAACATGAAGAATATGTATTTGTTAGTGCAAAGCTTAAGATTACATTGCCATCATTGTCTTTAAGCTCATAACTTCCTGCTGAAAAAGAAGTTCCTTGAGAAGCATAACAGTTTACAGAGTTTGAAGGAAGTTCGCATATTCCTCCCAAAGCAACCATATAGCCTCCGGTAATCTTTATAGAACCATCTGTATCAACCGAGCCTGCCATACTTCCCTGAGAATTACCACCCTTCACTAAAACAAAGCCGCCACTCATTGTAATGTTGCCGTTTGAATCAACGGCATCTGTATCGCCTGCTGGTGTTGTGATATCAGCATAACCGCCTGTAAAATTAATCAAAGGGGTGCTGCCTCCGCTACATGCATTAAGTCCGTCATCTGTTGCATAAACAAAAGTCTTTCCACCATTTATGTTGATTACATTTCCTTCTATTCCTTCATAGGAAGTAATCACATTAATGTAACCATCATTTACATTAACAATATTTTCAGCATGAATTCCGTCATCTGCTGCCTCAATATTTATAATTCCACCATTGACATTTACATTTCCAACGCCCTTAACACTGCTTTCCATATCTTCCATATTTGCATGAATAGCATCGTCATAAGCTTTGATGAAAATAGTACCACTATTTATTGTTACTTCGTTTCCAGCTTTAATTCCCTTAGCTGAATAAGAGCTTTTATTGGCGTTTCCGCTGCCAAAGCCTCCCATGCCACCTCTTCCACCAAAGCCTCCAAAACCACCGAACCCGCCAAAATAGCCTGTATTTCCACCATTTTGAATTGTATTGCTTTCATTCTTGTCAGTCTCGAATTTTTCTTTGGTATATTCTGAATATTTAGCTGTATAAATACTAATATTACCTGAGGTTGAAATTATTGCATCATATGCTGCATCAATTCCATCACAGCAGGCATATATGTCTATATTTCCTCCACTTATTATTACACTGCCCTTTTGATTACCTTTCTTTGAAAGAGTAGTTGTAGAGGTTTTAATACCATCTCCGCCTGTTGAAATAACAAGAAGATTACCTGATTCAATCTCAACTTCATCATTTCCCTTAAGTGCATTATTAACTGCCGTCACTTTAAGTGTCACATTTTTAACTGACAAATCATCTTTTGAATGAATGCCGTTATTATAAGTTGATGAAACTACCAAAGAACCTTTTCCTGTCAGACTTAAATCACATACTGCGAATATGGCTGCTTTTCCTGTTTCATCCTCTTCTGAAACCTCTCCTGTTCTTAAATCACGAATCTCGTTATAGCTTCCTTCTTCTGACTTTATCTTAACCTTTTGGGCATTAACAATATTAATTGGGGCATATTCAATGTTTGTTATTAAAACATTATTTAAATTTATATTAACCTCTGAATCAGGAGCATCAACAATAATATTGCCGTTCTCAAGGCATCCTGTTAAAGTATACTCGCCTGCTGAAGTTATAATATAAGTGTTTCCTTCTTTTCTAAATTCTGAGGTTTCACCCACCTTTGTTATTTCAAAACCTGATACTATATCTGTTTTTGAAGCTTCAGCATCTATAACTGAAGCTACCTCAATAACAGAATTTATAATTTCCTGTGAGGAAATACCTTGACCTGATTGATTTGAAACACTACCAAAGTCTGTACTACCACCATTGCTTACTTCATTATTACTTTCTGCTAAGTTTCCTACATTCTCAGGTAAATTATCACATGCTGTAAAACACAAACTGCATGATAAGATCAATACTATTAATACTTTTTTCAAATTCATTCTCATATACACTCCCTAATAAATTTTTGACGTCAGAAAAATAATAGCTTCAATCTGTGTACAAATTATGTCCGAAAAGTGTAAATTTCATCAATTTTTAAATTCTTCCTGATTCCTTCATTTCCTTTTCAAAAGCTTCGGGATTTTTACGGAAATAATCCTGATGATATTCCTCTGCAGCATAGAAGTTCTCATAGGCACAAACTTCTATGTAAGTTTTCTTTCCACTTATTTCTTCAATTTCCTTTATTTTCTTACACGCTGTATTCTTTTCTTCTTCATCATTATAAAAAACAGCCAAAGTATAGGAATGGCCTCTGTCAATAAACTGGCCCCCATCATCAAAAGGATCTACGCTGTTAAGAAATACATCAAGCAGCTCTCCATAGGAAACCTTTGCCTCATCATATACAACCTTGACAGCTTCCCTGTGTCCTGTTGTCTGAGACTTAACCTGCTCATAGGTAGGATTTTCAACCTCGCCGCCTGAGTATCCGCTTATTACCTCTTTTACACCCTCCATGTCATAAAATACCGGTGTTATGCACCAAAAACATCCGCCTGCCAAATAAACATTTTTCATTTCTTACCTCCTGAAACATCACCGTTTTACAGTTCAATAAACTCATTCTGAAATATTAATTCCTGCTATAACTTCCCTTGCCGCCTCATATGTTGTAAACAGCTTTGCCTTCATGCCTGCTTTTCTTGCGCCTTCAACATTTTTAATCAAATCATCAAAAAACAAACATTCTTCTGCTTTTAAATCATACTTGCTAAGCAAAGCTTCATATATTTCCACATCCGGTTTACAAAGCTTTACTTCATATGAAATGACTGCTCCATCCACATCTTCAATAAAGGATAAGTTTCCTCTTTCCCTGCAAGAAGTAAATGAAGTTTTACCATAATTTGAGAGAATATAAACTTTAAATCCCTCCTGCTTAAGTTCATTAATCCATTTTCTTGAATAATCAAAATCGATTACAACTTCACCAAGATGAGTAAAAAACTCTCTGATATTTTTTTCCTGCGATTTATCCAATTTAATGCAGTTCTCCATTACCTGCTCATCTGACAATAAGCTTTTGTCAAGTTCACTCCACATATCGCTTCTTACAGTACAGTCAGCAAGTCTTTCAAACTCTTCTCCCTTAATTCCCATAATGTCAGTAAATACCTTTTCCCAGCAAAAATGTCCCAAAACATTTCCGATATCCAAAACGATATTCTTAATATCTGCCATCCCATACCTCTTAAAACTTATTTCCTGATTTAATTTGTCAATATATTTTATTTTGTAAAAACCATACCAAGCGTCGCGATTACCATTAAGCACAACCCCAGAAAAGCTTTTTTGCTTAGCTTTTCATTGAAAACAACATATGAGAAAATAACCGTTATCACGATGCTCATCTTGTCTATCGGGGCAACCACACTTAAATCTCCATTTTGTACAGCATAATAATAGCAAAGCCATGAACCACCTGTTGCCAACCCTGACAAAGCTATAAACAATAAATCATGCTTATCAATTCCCCTTACCATTTTTTGTTTTCCCTTGACGAAAACCACAACCCATGCCATAAAAAGAACAACGATCGTACGTATGGCTGTTCCAAGGTTTGATTCCACGCCTTTAATTCCAATCTTTGCAAGAATTGATGTCGCTGCTGCAAACAATGCTGAAAAAAGCGCATATATAATCCACATTTTGCTGTTTGTTTCGTCATTATTATTTTGTTTCTTTTCAACCATCAAGTAAATACCGACAGCTAAAACCACTGTAAAAACTATTTTCCATACCAGATTATCAGTTTCACCAAAAAGAATTATGGCAAACAAAACCGTTAAAATGGTCGAAGATTTATCTATTGGTATTACCTTGTTAACATCACCTGTTGATAACGCCTTATAGCAGCAAAGCCAGGAAGCGCCTGTCGATAAACCTGATAAAACCAAAAATATTAGTGACTTCGTGCTTATTAAACCGATTTCAGACTGGGATCCTACCAAAAATACCATTATCCAGGAAAATAAAAGCACCGCAATTGTTCTTATGGCAGTAGCTATGTCAGAATCTGTCTTTTTTACTCCACATTTTACCAAAATAGTCGTTGCACTGGCAAACACAGCCGACAATATTGCCATTATTAACCACATTTTTCATTCTCCCAAATTTCATTTTTAAGCTGTCTACTGCTGTAGAATGTACAAAATACGGCCTGTTATCCTATTTTTTATTGTACAGCACCTTATATAAAAATGTCCTTTATACATAACACATTCATTATTTTCACAAGTAAAATATTATAGCACATATCAGCTCTTCTTTCATCTTTTTTAACACAGTTATTCTCGATGCTATTTTTAAGACTTCCTTCAAGAGTTATTCTATGATAAAATATTTTATGTTAAAAAAAATAATATTTGGGATGATTTTTAAGATTAAAATCAAACACAAAAAAGTTATAAGGGTCCTTAAAATATGTTAATAATAAAGAAAGCTGATAAAAGTGATTTCAAAAAAATACATAAGCTTTATGTTGAAGCCTTTCCAAAAGAAGAAAGATGTCCCTTCTTTTTCCTAAAGCACAGAGCAGTTAAGGGTAAAGGCGAGCTTTTATCCGTATATAGCAAAGAAGCTGACAAAGAAACCTTTATTGCCATGGTAAGCATACTTAGTAATGATGAAATTGCATACCTTTTCTTTTTTGCCATACAAAAAGAATACAGAGGTAAAGAATACGGAAGCCAAATATTAAAAATGCTGCCCGAACTGTACGAAGGAAAAAAACTTTTCCTTGCCAGAGAGCAGCTTGATGACAATGCTGAAAATAATGCCCAACGAATCAGGCGACATAATTTCTATTTAAGAAACGGGTTTGAAGACTGGCCCTTATTACTTCAGGAAGCAAGTGTAATATACGATGCAATGGGTATCGGCAGCCCAATAGAGCCTGAAGAATATGAAAAGCTCTTAACTAACTGGGGCGGCAGACTTTATACTCATTTCATCAAAATCAAAGGTTACAAGAAGGAGTAAGCTTAAAAGTATTATATACTTCTCCCTCCAAGTTCTTCCATTCAAAAACTCCGTTTTCATAAACCATATAGCTGTGAGTACTTCCATTTTTAGGAATTGATACAGAGCCTGGATTCATGTAAATATAGTTTTCATGTTCAACACAAGCAGGAATATGAGTATGACCATTAAGAAGTATTGTTCCATCAGTAAAGGGTGGAACATTTTTTTCATTAAAACTGTGGCCATGAGTTGAAAAAAGCATTATATCGTCAAGATAAAGAATGCAGTAATCAGCCATAACAGGAAACTCTAAAACCATTTGGTCAACTTCAGCTTCACAGTTTCCTCTCACACACAGAAGTTTATCCTTCACTGAATTTAACATGGCAATGCAAGCTTTAGGATTGTGTTCCTTAGGCAAGTCATTTCTTGGACCATGATAAAGTAAATCGCCTAACAGCAAAAGCTTGTCCGCATTTTCTCTCTCAAAAGCTTCTAAAAGCTCTTTACAATAAAATGATGAGCCATGCACATCTGAAGCAATCATCAATCTCATATTCTTTCTCCCGGTATTTTCATACAACATTTATCACTGTTGTTTTTTATCCTTTAACATAATCAGTTCATTTATCCGATATATTCACCTATTCAATATATTCATACGCTTCGCGAGGTGAGCCATCCACCATGTAAACCACGCCACATCGCTTAAAGCCGCATTTAAGTGACTTTCTGTTCATTATTTCATTATCCCTATGAGTATCTATTCTCAAATGCTTATTTATTCCCTTTGAATACTCAACTGCAGCTTCAAAGCAGTTATGAAGCTTTCCGCCTGAAACAAGCATGTGAATTGTGGCATATGGGGAGTTGTCAAGCCATTTTCCGCCTTCAATATAACCATAGCAGGAGTCTTCTCCTAAGCAAAGGGCAAAGCACATTCCCACCTCGCCAATTTTCATATCTGCACCACCCTTTATATCTTCCTCATCTGCTACTCCAACATAAAGTTCATTCTTTTCAAAATGTGCTAACGAATCCTCATGATCAGGATAAACTCCTGCCCACTGTGTCATGTTTCCATGAGCTCTCATATAAGCTCTTCCAATATCAAAAAAAGTGTCAATAACTTCGATATCTTCTTTAACTGCCTTTCTTATTATCATTACCTACTTAAATCTCCTTGCCATAACTTTTACATCAAAACCTTTGAGTATCTTAACATATAAGAAATGAGTTGACAAATGCATTTTTCTTTTATATCATTATGTGCTTTCTTTTTTAAGAAAACAGTTCTTATGCTGCAGTAAGAACAGACTCGAGTGTTCGAGACCTTCCACTCGTAAAACAAAACTAAAGGAGAAAAATTAAATGAGAAACAAAAAAGTACTTTTTCTGGCTCAGGCAGCCATCATTGCTGCTTTGTATGTAGCCTTTTCCTGGGTTTCACAGGCCTTCGGTCTTGCCTCAGGACAAATCCAAGTTCGTATTTCTGAAGCTTTCTGTGTTCTGGCATTTTTTAGCCCTGCTGCTATCCCCGGACTCACTCTTGGTTGTCTTATTTTCAACCTTTCTTCAGGCTGTATCCTTCCCGATGTCATCTGTGGTTCAATAGCAACCTTAGTTGGTGCTTTAGCTACCTATTTCCTTGCAAAGCTCTTGCTTAAAAACAAAAACGCATTCGGAAAAGATGGTTTCAGTTTAAAGGATTTATGTCTTGAATTTACCTGTGCATTTCCTACTGTAATTGCAAATGCAATCATCGTTCCCTTTGTATTGCCGCTCTATGGTGTAGAGGATGCCTACTGGTTCATGTTTTTAACTGTTGGAGCAGGTGAGCTGATTGCATGTGAAATCATCGGTTTAATACTTTATCATGCCATCCTTCCTTTTAAGAACAAAATCTTTCAGTAATATAAGGCGATTATGTACGCAATTTTATATAAAATGTAGCAAACCATTTTATATAAAATATAACAAACAGTTTTAAATAAAGTATAACAAACATTTTTATATAAAATATAACAAACAGTTTTATTCACAACAGAGGTCATCATTTCTGCAGCGATAACAGATGCCTAAAATTTCAATCAATACCGGTAAAGCAAGATTTTCAATATTCTACAAGCGAAAACACAAATAATTGAAATCTCTGTATTTTCTTTCAATACAGCTTTTCAAACAAACTTAAAAATAAGGTCAGATAAATCGCTTGATGTAATGAAATCTTGCTTTTTTGATGCCAAATTGATAAAATCTAGCAATAAAAATAACGGCGAATATGCGTTTAATAAGGACACTATAAGAATGCAGCGATAACGCATATGCCTTTGAAAGGAACACTATGAAAAGTATCAGGGATCTCTACCGAATCGGACGCGGGCCGTCAAGTTCACACACCATGGGGCCTGAATCTGCTGTTAAAAGAGTGCTTGCACTTTTCCCAAATGCAGACAATTTTACCGTAAAGCTTTATGGTTCACTTGCAAAAACCGGCAAGGGGCATCAAACCGATGTTGCCATATTAAAAGCGTTTGAAGGTTATAATGTAAATATAATTTTTGACACAAAAAACAAAGATATTCCTCATCCTAATACGCTCGACTTCGTATTCACAAACAATGGTGTCGAAAAGACCGTTCGTGCAATAAGTATCGGCGGTGGTGCCGTCAGCTTTCCGGAATTTCCACAGGAAGAAGAAAAAGAAGTGTATAAAGAAAAAACCTTTTCAGAAATAGCCGAGCTTTGTAATGCCAGAAAAATGCGTTTGTCAGACTATGTATTTGAAAACGAAGGTGAAGATATCAAACTCTTTTTGGCAGAAGTCTGGGAAACCATGAAAAGAGCAATTGACGAAGGTTTATCCGTTAGAGGAGTATTACCGGGCGGTTTAAACATAGAAAGAAAAGCACAATATCTTTACAACCAAAGGCATATTGACGAAAGCGCAAGTACAAAAGAAAACCGTATTGTATGCTCATATTCCTTTGCGGTTGCTGAACAGAATGCCTCCTCCGGAATTATCGTAACCGCTCCTACCTGCGGCTCCTGTGGTGTTTTACCGGGTGCCCTTCGTTATATGCAGGAGCAGAAAAACTTTAAAGACGATGCCATAATCCGAGCCTTGGCGGTTGGCGGGCTTATAGGAAATCTCATCAAAAGCAATGCTTCCATCTCAGGTGCCGAATGTGGCTGTCAGGCAGAAATAGGAAGCGCCTGTTCAATGTGCGCCGCTGCTTTGGCAGAATTACACGAAATGGGAATTGCGCAGATTGAATATGCGGCAGAGGTTGCGATGGAACACCATCTTGGCTTAACCTGCGACCCCATTAACGGACTCGTGCAGATTCCCTGCATTGAAAGAAATGCTGTTGCTGCAATGCGAGCAATAAATGCTTTGTCTTTAGCCAACTTCTTAACAGATACCCGTAAGATTTCATTTGATATGGTAGTAAAAACCATGAAACAGACAGGACTTGACATGAATAAACGATACAGGGAAACTTCAGAGGGCGGCTTAGCCAAGTTAAAGGTTTGACCCGCGATAATCATACACCATAAACAACACTGTTAATATTTGCGATGAATTATTAGCTTACATAGAGAAACAAAATGATAATAGATTTTCACACTCACTGCTTTCCTGACAGACTTGCAGATAAAACAATAAATAAACTTTCAAAAGGTGCCGGTGGATTAGTTCCTTATCATAACGGTACTCTTTCTGATTTGAAAAGACTTAATAAAGAGTCAGAGGTTTCGCTTTCAGTTGTACTTAACATAGCCACAAATGCAAAGCAGATGCACAATGTAAATAATTTTGCAATTGAAATAAACAAAGAAGAAGGAATATGTGCTTTTGGTTCTGTACATCCGGATGCTCCTGATGTACTTGATGAGCTTGACAGAATAAAAGAAAATGGATTAAAAGGCGTTAAATTTCATCCTGATTTCCAGGGTTTTTATGCCAATGACCCCAAGATGAAACCCATATACAGAAAAATCTCAGAGCTTGGATTGATTACCTCTTTCCATTGTGGCAAGGATTACAGTTTTCCTGCGCCATACCATGCCATGCCGGAACACATGACAGAAGCGCTTAAGATGCTTGATACCCCTGTTATTGCAGCGCATTGGGGTGCACTTGCAAGACCTGAACTTGTAATAGAAAAGCTTTGCGGATTACCTTTATATTTCGATACAGCTTACGGCTATGGTCAATTATCCCCTCAAGAAGCTTTGAAAATAATAGAAAAACATGGTGCCGACAGAATTTTACTTGCTTCTGACGCACCATGGCAAAATATTAATCTCAATTTAAGATTGTTAGAAAGTCTTGATTTGTCTACCGAAGACTTAGACAAAATCAAGTATAAAAATGCTGTAAAATTATTAAAACTTTAAACCCGATCTCTTAAAAAACAAATTTAAAGATTAGTCTTTTGAATATCGGATTTAAAAGACTAATCTTTTAAACATCAGATTTAGAAAATTAATCCCTCAAATAACCAATTATACATCTTTTAAGAACCCAGCGATTTATCGGTTTTGAGACACAGTCAACTACGCCAAAATTTTCTGCTGATTTTATGTTCTTAAGAGTCAGGTCAGCAGTCATGGTAATAACCTTCGTCTTTTGGGCATTAAGTCTTACCCATTTGAGGAAGGTTATCTTATCATTATTTACAGTGTCCATATCAATAAGACAAATATCATATTCACTGTCATTTAAAACAGCTACACCGTCTTTTTCATTATCTGTAATAACCACCTCGTGATTAAGTTCATTGCATACTTCCTTAACCAGCTTGCAGTTCTCAGCATCCTTATCGATTACAAGAATCTTTCTTACACTGCTTTCAACTCTCTGTCTCATCTCATAGTAGACATCTTCATCAATCATATCAAGCATGATTTGGGCAAATTCCGGATCAAACTGGGTGCCCATGCCCTTCTCGATTTCATTTCTTACAAACTTCTGGTCCAAAACATCACGATAACTTCTCGAGCTTGTCATCGCATCATAAGCATCTGCAACACTGATAATGCGCGCAATCAAAGGTATTTCTTCACCCTTAAGTCCATTAGGATAACCCTTTCCGTCAAAACGTTCATGATGCCATCTTGCGCCTGTTGCCAAATCAGGAATAACATCAGCCAATCTTAAAATCTGATATCCGGCAGTTGTATGCAGCTTAATCTGCGCATATTCCTCGTCTGTAAGCTTGCCGCGTTTATTAATAACTTCATCCGGAATACTGATTTTACCAATGTCATGTAAAATTCCGATAAAGTAAATTTCTTCCTGCAGCTTCTCATCGCCGCCCCATCTTCTGACGATTTCCCTTGAATATCTTGCAACTCGTCCGGAATGACCCTGTGTATACTTGTCTTTTGCTTCTATTGCACCGGTTAGTACATTTATCAGCTGATCACTGAAACTCTTTTGGTATCTTTGAAGCTGTATAAGCTTTACATTTTCCTTTTGCGTTGCATTCCTTATTTCCTTCTGATGTTCTATTTCCCTTTGTGCCTGTGAAAATGAAAATGCGAAAATCAAGACAAATGATATTATGACATTTTGTATACACCAGTTAGGGAAACTAATCTGGAAAATCATTGCAACAGCCGGCGTAGATAAAAATACATACATTGTCAGTCGATTTCCTCTGACTATATTTTTTCTGAATCTGATTAATACTGCCACCGTAAGCAAAGTAAGGAGATTTCCAAACAAAAGTGATATAAGGAATATTAAAAAGTTATCATTTCTTGAATAATAATTATCATTTGTAATAAAGGCACCCTTATGAAGTGACATTGTTGCCACAACTATTGTATTCAGAAGGAGAAGTGTGTTGCCTGCAAGAAACCACTTTTTGTCTATCTTAACTTCACCCTTTATCAGTGACAAAGCCCACCTGAAGGCAGAATACATCATAGCACCGCCGGCAAAGTAGTAGATATATACAGTAAAAATGTCCAATATTATGTGAATGGCTTTGCCCGGTCTGCCGCCAAAGTACCACTGCGTAAAATCTCCCATGAGCATAAGAGTATTAAAAACAATCAAAAGAATAAACCACTTATTTTTCTTTCGATGCTCTTTTTGTATCATCTGCTGTGTAAACAAAATAACACACATGATAATACACATTGCACTCATGACTACATTCAACTGATTATAAACAATACTCATTATACACTCCAAATAAATAAAAAATGCCTATATGACCATAGGCAGATTTTAACAAACAGACAAATAAAATACAATAGAAAACCTATCAGAGTACTCTGTATTCTTTCTTAAT
>JAKSSA010000047.1 GCA_024403335.1 Lachnospiraceae bacterium | reverse complement strand
AAGGCATCAGGACTTTTGTCAGCAAAGCTGACACCTCATGCCAAAAGAAGGAGGGATTATGGCATATTCAAGAAGTGAATATGAAAGAGTTATTGAAACTGTTGATATTGTTGATATTGTTTCATCATATATTCCTCTCGAGCGTAAGGGAAGAAAGTATTGGGCATGTTGTCCGTTTCATGATGAAAGAACCCCATCCTTTAATGTGGATTCAGACAAAAATCTGTATTATTGTTTTTCCTGCCACAAAGGCGGAAACGCTTTGACCTTTGTAAAGGAATATGAGAACCTTTCTAACGAAGAAGCTTTGGAAAGACTTGCACAAAAGGGCGGAATCACTTTGCAGAAAATGAAACAGACTGATGAGGCGAGAAGAGAAGAAACCATAAAAAGCAAGATTCAGTCAATAAATAAAGAAGCCGCAACCATGTATTACAAGATGCTTATGTATGGCAAGGAACAAAGAGGCCATGAGTATTTTAAAGAACGCGGAATTACTGATGAAACCATTAAAAAGTTTGGTCTCGGATATTCAGGAATTGGCGGAGACATGCACAGCTATCTTGTTTCCAAAGGTTATTCTGACAGGGATCTGATGGAAGCAAAGCTTTTTACCTATAAAGAAAAGAAGGTTTATGACATATTCTTTAACAGGGTAATGTTCCCTATTATGAATGAATATGGTGTTGTTATCGGTTTTGGCGGACGAGTTTTGGGAGATGCAAAACCTAAATATTTAAACTCTCAGGATACAAAGCTTTTTAATAAAAGAAGAAATCTTTATGGTTTGAACTTTGCAAAGTATACAAAGCGCAAATATTTTATTTTGTGCGAAGGATATATGGATACAATTGCTCTTCATCAGGCAGGCTTTGACTGTGCTATGGCAAGTCTTGGAACAGCTTTGACAGAAGAACAGGCAGCATTGATGGCAAGGAAGCTAAATGGCGAAGAAATAAAGCGTGTAATTATTTCTTATGACAGTGATGGTGCAGGCCAGACAGCGACCTTAAGAGCAATTCCTATTTTGAGAAATGCAGGAATAACTGTAAATATATTGAAGCTTGATCCTTATAAGGACCCGGACGAATTTATAAAAAATCTTGGTAGTGAAGAATTTGAAAAAAGAATTGAGGATTCCATAAAGTATGGTAATGCTTTCTGGTTTGAGGTTGAACATTTAGAGGGAAATTATAATATGGAAGACCCCGGTGAGCGAAGTCAGATGATACATAATCTTGCAATGCGTATTGCGCTGACCTTCAGTGATAAGATGGAACGCGAAAGCTATGCAAGGACTGCCTCAAAGAAGTACCAGATAGATTTTGAAAACATGATGTCAATTATCAATTCCATTGGCAAGGAAGAATTGTTAAAGAAACAGGAAGAGGACAGAAGAAGACTGTCTGTTTCTGAGAATGCAGAAGAGTCAGGACTTAGCACGAAAATAGATGAAAATGCCGGAATGTCCATTGTATCTGCTAAATCAAAGGAAAACGATAATGCTTCATCAGAAGGTAATGGCAGTAAAGAAACGGATGCTTCCAAGGGACATGGCTTTAGTGGAAGAGCAAGAAGGAATATGCCTAAAATCGATGAATTGTTCCCACACAAGCAATTGATAAGTGCCATGACTTTAATGCCCGATTATATTCCTAAAATCAGGAAATTATTAGTGGCAGAAGATTTTATACATCCTACTTTAATATTTATAGTCAGGGAATTGTTTGAACAGTATGATGTGAAGAAAACAGTATTTCCTGCAAAGATACTTGAACATTTTGAAAATGAAGAGGATGTTTCTGAAGTTACAGGAATTTTCAATATGGATTTCAGGGATGAACTCGATGAAGTAAAAAAACAGGCTTCGGTTGCAGAAT
This sequence comes from Lachnospiraceae bacterium, assembly GCA_024403335.1. Classification (GTDB taxonomy): domain Bacteria; phylum Bacillota; class Clostridia; order Lachnospirales; family Lachnospiraceae; genus JAKSSA01. Next base: position 12,573 of record JAKSSA010000047.1, on the reverse strand, counting down.
GTTTAAAGAAGGTTAAAATGGCATCAATTGATGCTTTGAAGAAGAAAGCGGTAAGTGAAAATAATATTGCAGAATTTGGCCGCTGCAATGAACTTCAGAGAGAATTTGAAAAGTTTGATTTCGTAAAAGCAATCAGATAAGGGAGAAAAATGTCGGCAAGAAAGGTTCCAACAATATCAGAAAGACTAAAAACCGTTGCTTCATGTGTAAACAGCGGAAGCTTTGTGATTGACATAGGATGTGATCACTGTCTGACTTCAATATACCTTGTTAATACAAATGTTGCTTCAGAAATACTTGCAATAGATAATAAAAAAGGACCTTTAGAGGGTGCAAAGCTGAATGTTTCAAAATTTGGTTGTGCAAATGAAATCACGTTACTGTTATCAGATGGACTTTCAGAAGTTATGGAAGAAATGCTTACTACCATTTTTCCAATCACGATTCTTATGTCGGGTATTGGTGGAGGGCTAGCCTGCCAGATATTAAATAACAGGAAGGATATTGTAAGTAAAGCTTCGCAGCTTGTTATTCAGGCACAATCTGAACTTTTTAAGGTCAGAGAAACAATTTTTGAACTTGGTTTTACCATAGTAAAAGAACGAATGGTTTATGAGGATAACAAGTATTACACTATAATAGTGGCTTCAAGGGACAAAGAAGATAGCAAAAAAGAAAAAGTATATGAAAAATATGAGCTGTGTTTTGGAAGAATGATTGATGAAAACGACAAAAAGATATATTCATCATATCTTGAAAGAGAAGTTAAGCTTGGTAAAAAAGCTTTAGAGGCTATTCTTTCAGGTGGGAATACAACCGATGCAGAGGGGAAAGAAGAAATAATAGCATTGGCAGATACGGCTTTGAATAAGTTATAGAAAGAAGGAAATGATATGAATATTTATGTAAATGGGGAAAAATATGAAGCATGGGAAGGCTGCAAGGTAAGTGAACTGCGCGAACAGTTTCAGACTGAATATGATTCACGAATTATAGCCTGCAAGTTAAACGGAGTTTTGAAGGAACTTAATAAGGAAGTTCATCAGGGTGATAAGATTGAATTTGTCACAACAAAAGAAAAAGAAGGTTTTAAGATATATGTTCGCGGTGAAATATTTGTTCTCATAGTTGCAATTTATCGTGCATTAGGACCTGAACATACCTTTAATATTCACCATTCCCTTGGTACAGGTTACTACGGAGTAATAAAGGGATATGATACGGTTCCGCAGGAAACTGTAGACCTTATCAAAGAAGAAATGAAGAAAATCATTCAGGCAAACTATGAAATTAAAAAGTTTTCCATGAAGACAAAGGATGCAGTTAAGCTTTTCGAGAAGGAAGGACTTCATGAAAAGGCTAAGTTGTTTAAATACCGCAGAGCATCAAATACTAATATATATGAGTTAAACCAGTATCGTGATTATTTCTTCGGATATATGCCTGTTACCACAGGTGAATGCGATATATTTGATTTATTCCCCTATGAAAAGGGCATTGTTTTAAATCTTCCAATGAAGGAAGACATGACGAAGGTTCCTGAATTTGTTATAAGAGAAAATTTATTTGCAACTTTGGATACTGCTAACAGCTGGGGACAGCTTATGGGCATTGACACCGTTGGCAGTCTGAACGATGTTATTAAGCAGGGCAATTTAAGCGATGTAATTTTAATCCAGGAAGCTTTGATGGAGAAACGAATTGGTGAAATAGCTGAGATGATTCGTAACAGAGGTAATGTTAAATTTGTTATGATTGCAGGTCCGTCATCTTCCGGTAAAACAACTTTTTCACACAGACTTTCAATTCAGTTAAGAACTTTAGGATATACCCCTCATCCTATTGCCTTGGATAACTATTTTGTAAGTAATGCAAAAACTCCTTTAGACGAAGATGGAAAGCCTAATTTTGAGTGCTTGGGAGCTATTGATATTGAACTTTTCAATGATCAGATGACAAGACTTTTAGCAGGTGAAAGAGTTGAACTTCCAAGATTTAATTTCTTAAAAGGCGAGCCTGAATTTAAGGGTGATTTTAAGCAGTTAGGACCTAATGATATTTTGGTTATCGAAGGAATTCATGGACTCAATGACAAATTAAGCTACAAGCTTCCTGTTGAGAATAAGTTTAAGATTTACATAAGTGCTTTGTCACATATTAATATTGATGAACATAATCGTATTCCTACCACAGACGGAAGATTGTTAAGAAGAATGGTAAGAGACTCAAGGACAAGAGGCGCTTCTGCCATGAAGACCATCAGCATGTGGCCTTCTGTAAGAAGAGGAGAGGACGAAAACATATTCCCATTCCAGGAAAGTGCAGATGTAATGTTCAACTCTTCACTTATTTATGAACTTACAATGCTTAAACAGTATGCAGAGCCTTTACTTTTCAGTGTTCCTGAGGATGCACCGGAATATGTTGAAGCAAAGAGATTGCTGAAATTCCTTGAATATTTCCTCGGCGCTTCAAGTGAAGTTGTTCCACATAATTCCATTATGCGAGAATTTATTGGCGGAAGTTATTTTAATGTTGACTAATGAAGTCGATGCTATTATATTAGTGAATTTGAGAATCACGGGCGATCGCGCGGAAAGTGTGGAAAGTCCGGGCTTCACAGGGCAGGATGCCGGATAACGTCCGGCGAGGGTGACCTTAGGGAAAGTGCAGCAGAAAACAACCGCCTCTTTTGAGGTAAGGGTGAAAAGGCAGTGTAAGAGACTACCGCCGGTTTGGTAACAAAACGGGCATATGTAAACCCCATTCGAAGCAAGACCAAACAGAAGACAATACGGCGGCCCGTCGTGTTTTCGGGTAGGTTGCGTTTTATCGGCGAGAACCGGTAAAGGAGCCTGGCGGTAACGTCAGGTCAAGATAGATGATCGTCTGAGACAGAACCCGGCTTATAGTGATTCTCATTTATAGAACGCAAAGTCGTGCATATCTTTTTTTACTGATATGTACGACTTTTTGTTATATTGGATTTTTTGTTATATTGGATTTTTTGTTACATTAGATTTTTGATATATTAGATTTTTTGTTACATTAGGTTTTATGATATATTAGATTTTTTGTTATATTATATTTATGATATCTTAGACTTTTTGGTTATTCGTTATATGTTTTTTTGTTGTTAATAACTGACCAGAAGTTTCGCAATAATTGGTTTGCAAGACAGGAAATATCTGATATAATAAATTTGAAAGTTTGGATTTTCGGAGGCAATGTATGTTGAACTTAACAAAGAGGGAGTTAGCAGGTCAGGAAGTAACTTTATTAGGTTTTGGGTGTATGCGTCTTCCTAAGGCTGCTGATGGAAAAATCGACAGAGTTTTAGCAGCTAAGATGCTTGATTATGCATTTGAATCAGGTGTTAATTATTATGATACTGCATATATGTATCATGATGGTGAGTCAGAACTGTTTTTGGGTGAATATCTTAAGAAGCATGACAGAGCAAGCTTTAATCTTGCTACAAAGCTTCCTTGCTGGGATATTAAGACAATTGATGATGCAAAGAGACTTTTTGAGGATCAGAGAAGAAAACTTCAGGTTGAATATTTCGATTATTATTTGCTTCACTGCATGAATACTCAGTTATTCGATAAGGTTTTAAAGCTTGGCATCATTGATTTGATGGAAGAATACAAAAAGCAGGGCATGATCAGACATTTCGGTTTTTCATTCCATGACGGATATGAAAGCTTTGAAAGAATAATTAAGGCACATAATTGGGATTTTTGCCAGATTCAGTATAATTACATGGACCAGGAAGAACAGGCTGGAAATAAGGGCTATGAGCTCGCTAAGTCTTTGGGTATTCCTGTAATTGTTATGGAACCTGTAAAGGGTGGTAGCTTGGCGAAGCTCCCTGAGGATATCGAGGAGATGTTTAAGGAAATTGATCCTGAAAAATCAATTGCTGCTCATGCTTTAACCTGGGTTGCTACTCATGATAATATTAAACTTGTTTTAAGTGGTATGACAACAATGGAACAGGTTGTGGACAATATTAATACCTTTACAGAGTTTAAGCCTTATACAGATGCAGAAATGGAAAAGGTTCAGGATATAGCTGAAAAAATCAGAGCTAAGGTTGCTAATCCATGTACCGGATGCAGATATTGTGTTCCCTGTCCTCAGGAGGTTGCTATTCCTTATATTTTCAAGGTGTGGAATCAGTACAGAATGTATCAGAATGCAGGCGGTGCAAGATGGGATTGGAGTCAGCTTGCAGAAGCTAAGAAGCCTTCTAACTGTATTGAATGCGGCAGATGTGAATCACTCTGTCCTCAGAAGATATCTATTATTGATAACTTAAAGCAGGCAGCTTTAGAACTTGGTAATCTTTAATTAAAAGCTGTTTTAAAGCTTAGAAGTCTTTAATTACAGACGTCTTAGAGTTTTGTAATCTTAACTAATAACTGCTTTAGAATTGATAATCTTTGGTTAATATAGAGGTGTAAAATGCAGTACGTTTATGATGTGTTTCTCCTTTTAGGAGGAATCGCCCTTTTCCTTTACGGAATCAGCTTTATGTCAAGATCCTTAGAGGATGCAGCGGGAAGTAAACTTCGTGTTATTCTTGAAAAAATGACCAGCAACGGCTTCTTGTCGTTGTTGGTTGGTATTTTTGTAACAGCACTTATACAAAGCTCTGGTGCTACAGGCGTTATGGTTGTTGGTTTCGTAAGTGCCCAGATGATGAGCCTTGTGCAGTCAATGTTCGTAATGCTTGGTGCTAATATCGGTACTACAATTACAGCTCAGATTATTGCATTTAAAATTACATCAATTGCTCCTTTGATTCTTTTCGTAGGAATGATTATGTATATGTTCGTCAAACATAAAATGACACAGAAGATTGGTGGAGTTGTACTTGGCTTCGGTCTTTTGTTTGTAGGTATTTTCCTTATGGGAGAGGCAACAGATAAACTTAATTTGTCTGTATTGGTTGAGTCTTTCCTTAAGAATTTCTCAAATCCTTTGCTTTTGATTCTCTTTGGTACTGTTTTTACAGCTATCATTCAGTCTTCATCAGCATCAGTTGGTATTTTACAGGTTCTCTTCGGTGCTACGGTGGCAAGCTCTGTTTCTTTAGAAGCTATATTCTATGTTATCCTTGGTATGAATATCGGTGCTTCTTCACCTATCGTTTTTGCATCACTTAGCGGTGACCGTACAAGTAAGCGTACAGGTTTGGCAAATCTGGTCCTTAAAATGGTAGGCGCATTGTTCTTTGCACTTATTACATTGATATTCCCTGGATTTTTAAGACTCGTTGCGGATATTACACCTAATGATACTGCCCGTCAGATAGCTAACTTACATCTTGTATTTAACGTACTTTCATCATTAGTACTTTGTCCGTTTGTTCCTTTCCTTGGAAAACTCCTTATGAAGCTTGTTCCTGATGCAGAAGAGGATGACGAATTTGCAAAGAAGTTCCTTTATATTACTCCTGAAGTAGTTCTTACTCCTTCACTTGCGGTAGTTCAGACAAAGAGAGAAATTACAAGAATGTCAAAGCTTGCTGTAAACAATCTTGCTTTGGCAATTGACATGTTCTTTGGAAGAAAGAAACTTGATTTTGAATATGTAGAGCAGGTTGAAAAAACCATTAATTACTTGAACCATGAATTGAACGGCTATTTGGTTGAATTGCATTCGACACACCTTGATGAGAAGGAATTAGTGGAAGTCGGTATGATGTTCAAGGTAATAGCCGATGTTGAAAGAATTGGTGATCATGCGGAAAATATCGCAGAATATGCGAAGATTGCTGACGATTATGAAATCCAATTTTCAGAAGATGCCACATCAGAGCTTGAAGAAATGGCAGAAACTTCAGTCAGAGTATGTACTCTTGCAAGTGAAGTATATGCAGATAATCTTTTCGAAAAGCTCCAGGAAGTTACAAACTTGGAAGAAAAGGTTGACGAATATCAGGATAAGCTTACTGAAAATCATATTTTGAGACTTAAAAACGACCTTTGCAATCCTCGTGGCGGCGTTATGTTTACAGATATGGTAACAGACCTTGAAAGATGTGCTGACCATGCTATTAATATCGCCTATGCAATTAATGGTGAGAAGACAGTTGAGGTTAAAAAGGCATATATTGTTACCAGAGGTAATAATGCAGGCTGATTAACCAATATGTTGTAGAAACTGTTTGCAAAAAGTATCATCAGTTTGTATAATGAAATAGAAAGTATTGTTGCCTTAAGTTCGGCAAAATGAATAAAGTTGAGGGGTAAATATATGAGACTTGTTACAAGAAGTGATTTCGATGGTTTGGCTTGCGCGATGATGCTTAAGGAATTGGGCATGATCGACGAAATAAAGTTTGTTCATCCTAAGGATGTTCAGGATGGAAAGGTTGAATTAAGCAAGAATGATATTACAACAAATCTTCCTTTTGATCCCAGAGTTTCTTTGGCATTTGATCATCATGAATCTGAAACTGACAGACTTAAGGAAACCGATACAAGTAAGCTTATAATCGATCCTAAGGCAAGATCAGCCGCAAGAGTTGTTTATGATTATTATGGCGGCAAGGAAAAATTCCCCCGCATTTCAGACGATTTGATGGAAGCAGTTGACAAGGGAGATTCAGCAGACTTTACTATTGAAGAGATTCTTAATCCTAAGGGCTGGGTTCTCTTACATTACATTATGGATGCAAGAACAGGTCTTGGAAGATTCCATGATTTCAGAATTTCAAACTATGATTTGATGATGCAGCTTATTGAATACTGCCTTGATCACACTATTGATGAGATTCTTGAACTTCCTGATGTTAAGGAAAGAACCAAGTTATATTTTGAACAGACTGAACTTTTCAAAGCACAGCTTGAACGTATTGTTAAGGTAAATGGAAAGGTTGCAGTAATCGATTTAAGAAATGAAGAGATTATTTATGCAGGTAACCGTTTCATGGTATATGCTATGTTCCCTGAGACACAAATTTCAGTTCATGTTGCATGGGGCTTTAAGAAGCAGAACACAGCAGTTATGATTGGTAAGTCTATCGTAAATAAGGCTTCAAAGGCTGATATTGGTGAAATCTGCTTAACCTATGGCGGTGGCGGACATTTCAATGCAGGTACCTGCCAGCTTGAAAATGATGTCGTTGATGCAGAATTACCTAAGATTATCGCATTGTTGAATAAATAATATATAGCATAATAAAAAACAGGCAGTTGCCTGTTTTTTATTATGTAATCACAGTTTTTATTATGAAACCACAGTTTTTATTTCGTAATAGTGATAATAGAATAATTCACTTATTTGGTTCTTGTTAATCTGTAAAGTTTTGCACCATGAGGCGGAATATTACAGGATACTTCATTTTGAATCATGAGGCATTCTCCAAAATTCCAACAGTCGCTAATAGTATAATCACCCTCTACAGGAAGCTTTGCTGTAACGATGGTCTCTTTTTCACCTAAATTGAATAAAGCGAGTGCAAAGTCACCATTGTTGCAATTTGCAAGCCAAGCGGTCTGCTCAACGCCGTTTACACTTTTTCTGAAGAGAGGATGTGCACCGTAAGAATTCTGGTTAATATCAATGATTTCCTCATTTGTTACAAGACTTAATGTGAATTCATCAAAACCTGTCAGCTCACCACCGATAATCAAAGGAGAACGGAATATTGACCACAAGGTCATCATTGTAATCTGTTCATCTTTAGTAAATTTAGTTCTGTTAGCTTTGTCATAATCCTGCAAAATTGGGCCAATAGGGAGCATATCCGCATCCGGCCAGTGTCCTGCACCTGAGTGAATACACCATTTTTCGCATCTTTCGAACATGTTGTAAAGCAATTCCCACTTGTCCCAGAAGTCATCGGTTATTCTCCACATATTGCAGTGTTCCTTCATGTGCTCAGCTTTTTCAAGCTGTGCAGGTCCGGGAGAAAGCGATAAAACCATTTCTCGACCGCAGGAATCCAAAGCAGCTTTTACCATTTCAACTTCTTCGATTGGATAATCGCGACAAATATCATCAATCTTTATGTAATCAACTTCCCATTCAGCGTAAAGCTTAAAAATACTTTCATAGTATTCCTTTGCGCCCTCCTGGCTGCAATCAACACCATACATTTCAGTATTCCACATACAAATGGAGGTTGTGCTTGCTATATCGCGGGCGGTCTTATTGGTTCCAAGCAATTTGCAATTCTGGTGTACAGCCTGTCTTGGAATACCTCTCATTATGTGAAGACCAAATTTTAAGCCAAGAGAATGCACATAATCTGCTAAAGGCTTAAGGCCCTGTCCGTTTGCAGAAGAAGGAAAACGATTGGGAGCCGGGATTAAACGTGAATATTCATCCATGCAAAGCTCTGCAAATTTGTGGTAAGCATGGCTATCTGCTGTTGGCTCAGACCATTCAATGTCAAGTACCACATATTCCCAGCCGAATTGCTTTAAATTTTTCGCCATATAATCGGCATTCTGCTTAATGATTTCTTCAGTTGCGGACGCGCCATAGCAGTCCCATGAGTTCCATCCAAGAGGTGGTTTTTGTGCTATACTCATTTTATCCTCCATATAAGTTAATACTTATGTTTTTTATTTAGATACAAAAAAATTATAAGATAGCTTATTATTTATTTCAAGGTAGATTTTTATGTTAAAATGCAGGAGATAATGCATTAAAGTGCAGACTATAATGCACTGATATACAGGCAAAAATGTACCCAAATACAGGATAAAATATGCCAAGAGTCAGGAAAGAACAGGGCAAAATGTGGAAGGTAATATACAAAAATGCTTGTAGGAGCTTACTATAAAGATAAAGTAGAAGCTTACTATAAAGATAAATGTTGACATTTCAAAGTAGTGAGAATAATATGGATTATCAGATAGAAACAACGGAGATGGCTTATGAAAATGCGTGTTAGAAAATATATGCTACCTATAATAATGTTTTTGATTTTTGAATTGGTAGCAGTTTCTTTATGGTTGTCAAAAGGAAATCTTTTTTATTTATTTAATTTTAGCTATATAGGCATTTCTATAGCATTAGGAATTGGCTTGATGATAGCCAAAAACAAAAATGGAAGACGTGTAACACAGCTATTAGTTGGAACATATATGCTGGTGTATTTAGGCTTCATAAGTAATGAAAATATGCAGATAGAAGGTTTTTGGTACTACTTGTTTATGGGAGTTTTTGAGGCCGCCACTATTCATTATGCAGTGGCTAAAATATTTGGTCCACTTATCTTTGGAAGAGGATGGTGCGGATATGCCTGTTGGACAGCCATGATACTTGATTTTCTTCCTTATAAGGTACCTCAAAGTCATGAGAGAAAGAAAATCGGCTGGTTGCGATATGTTACCTTTACTGCTTCATTAATATTTGTTTCTGCACTTTTTTTAGCAAAGGTAGGAAACATTGAAAGAATCATGTTTGTCGCTTTTATTGTTGGAAACATATTATATTATTTACTTGGAATTATATTAGCATTTGTGTTTAAAGATAACAGAGCATTTTGTAAATATTTGTGTCCGATTACTGTGTTCTTAAAGCCGATGAGTTATTTCGCGTTGTTTAGAGTTACGTGTGATAAGAATAAATGCGTTTCCTGCGGTTTGTGCAAAAAAGTGTGCCCAATGGATGTTGATGTAACAGATAATTCAAAGAAAAGAAAAAATGGAACAGAGTGTATTCATTGTTCTGAGTGTAAAAAGGTATGTCCTAAAGGCGCACTATGAAATAGCAACAGCAATCAGGAAAATGATTCTAAACAATAATCAGGAAAATGATTGCTAAAACAATGATTAAATAAAGTGGTTGTAAGAAGGAAGAGTGAAAATTGGAATGAAAGAAAAAGCATTGGTGAGTGGATGTCTGCTTGGAATGGGGTGCCGTTATGATGGCGCTATACAAAAGGTTGATTTGACTGATAAATTAAAGGATAAATATGAAATCATACCCATATGCCCGGAAATTCTTGGCGGCCTTCCGACACCAAGAATTCCTTGTGAAATCAAAGATGGAAAAGTAGTGACAAAGAATGGTGAAGACAGAACAGCAGCTTATGAAAGAGGGGCTTTTGAGGTTTTAAAGCTTGCCATATTGCATTTTTAAAGGAAAAGAGTCCTTCTTGTGGCAAAGGCAGAATTTATGACGGAAATTTCAACAAAACTCTGATTGATGGAAATGGTGTTTTGGCTTCGCTATTGTTAGATAATGGGTTTGAAGTTTATACGGAAAGCGAGGCTTTGAATGAAGAATATTAAGCTTATAGCGACCGATATGGACGGAACACTATTAAACAGTAAAAAAGAAATTACTGCTGAAACAATGGAAGCAATTAAATATGCAAGAAGTAAGGGCATTATTTTTACGGTTTCAACAGGAAGACCGCTTGCAGGGGTTTCCTTATTCAAAGAACTGCTTGATTTTGAAATGCCTGCCATAACTTATAATGGTGCGGTTATTATTAACAGTTTGACAAAGGAGATAATATACAGCCAGACTCTTGACGGTGATGATGTTAGAAAAATATTTGAATATGCGAAGTTTTTTGAAGTTACCCATATTTGCTGGGCCAAGGACCATCTTTTTGTAAGTGAGTTTTCTGAAAAAACGAAGCAATATCAGTCTTTATCAGGGGTTGAATTGGAAGAAATGCCTGATGTCGAAGAACTTGTAAAAATGGGCGTAACAAAAATTATTTTTATAGATGAAGTCGAAAAGATTAAGAAATACAACGATTATTTAGCAAAGGAATATGTGGGAAATGCGTCTTTTATGACTTCACAACCCATATTCCTTGAATTCTTTTCAAATAAAGTCTCAAAGGCTAAGGCCATGGAAAAGTTAGGTGAGATATATAAAATTGCGCCTGATGAAATGATGGCTATTGGTGATGGAATGAATGATTTGTCTATGCTTAATTATGCATATTATTCAGTCGCAATGGGGAATGCAGCAAGCGAGGTGAAAGCTGCATGCAGATTTGAAACACTGACTAATGATGAAAATGGAGTTGCAAGCGCAATATATAGGTATTGCAGGCAATAATTGATAATAAGCAGAAGTTATTGATATATATGTAAATTATTGTGAATAATTATACAATATTTTGTTTGACATTTTGAAATGGCTTGTGTATAATGATTGCAACACTTTAGTGAATTAAATCACTAAAAGGTTGTATAACATTATTAAGACATTTCCCCTTTTTCTGAACATATCACACTGAGGAGATCGCGAGCAGCCTAAAGCAGCAAAAAATTTTACTGTTTTAGACTGCTCGTGGTCGTTTTAGGTATAAAGAGCTTGACAAGCTCTTTTTTTGTTTTATCTTGAAAAATGAAAAGCTGTAAGCTATAATCATAAATTACAGACGCATAATGTGGATAATATATTGCGAAAGGAGTACACATGTGGAAACATGTGAATTAAAAATATGGATAATTCTTTCTTTCAGGATATTTTAAACAGACCGGAAAACGAACTTTTTACCGAATTGAGAACGGAATATATGTCTATTCAGCATACAAAGGAAAAAGAACTTCCTAAAGTTATAGGAATTGGAGAAGGTCTTGTTAAAGTAGATTTGGCATCTATCAATGAAAAAGTATTTCCTCTCTGGGCCATTAATAAGGCTGTAATTGCAACTGCAAGAAGGCGTCTTGGCGATGAAGTAAACGGCATGAAGGATGTTGCAGGAATGCAGGCTGAGGAAAATTCTTCTTTAATGTCACCACTTAAGGAAGAAGATATTAAGCATTATAGAATAATATCTGCAGGATATGTTCCACTTTTTGGCATTATATCTAATATTTGCAATGCACTTAAGCAAAAAGGACATATTATTGTTGCTATAGAAGGAAGAGCTGCATCAGGAAAGACAACTGCAACATGTTTCCTTGATGATATTTTCTATCTTAATGTTATTCGCACTGATGATTTTATTCTCCCTGAGGAGATGAAAACTGCAAGAAGGATGGAAGAAGCAGGCGGCAATTTCTATTACGAACGTTTTTGCGAAGAGGTAGTACCGTTTATCAAGGGTACTAAGAAATTTACTTATAATGTGTTTGATTATAAGACACAAAGCTATACAAAGACTGTGACAGTTTGTCCAAGACCTGTCACAATAGTTGAGGGTGCCTATAGCTGTCATCCGAATATTGGTAATATTTATGATCTTAAGATTTTTATGACCATATTTAAGAAGGAACAGAACAAGAGAATATTGATGCGAAATGGTGAAGAAGGACTTAAGAAATTTGTCAAGGAGTGGATTCCTCTTGAAAATAAATACTTTGAAAATTTTTCAATCAGAGAAAAATGCGATATTGTTTTGCTTTCAGGAGCCGGTGAATAATTTATAAAAATTTTTTTGTTGTTAAAAATATTTTTTTGAAAGTTATCCACAAAGAAAAGCGGAAAATGCGTTGTTAACACACTTTTAAGGGGAATTTCGCAGGCAAAAGTGGATAAAAACGAAAATTTTTCCATCCTTTGTGGAAAAATTTAAAAATTTTTTAAAAAACTTGTTGACAATTCTTTTGTGTTGTAGTATTCTTACAAAGCTGT
>JAKSSA010000046.1 GCA_024403335.1 Lachnospiraceae bacterium | reverse complement strand
TATTACTCTATTACTCTATTACTCTATTACTCTTATTGCTCTTATTTTTCTATTACGCTTAATACTCTTAATACTCTTATTACCCTTAACACTGTATTTTATTACCTTATTCGGTTTTAAATACCGGTTCTTTTCAAACTATTGTTCTTCCGAAGTTTTTACAGAATTTTTAGCAGTATCTTTCCCAGCATTATTTGCTGAAACTTTATCAGAAATAATATATCTTGGTCTTCCATTCACTTCATTAAAAATCTTTGTAATATAAAGCCCTATAATTCCCATATTAAAGAAAAGAATTGCAGCAACTGTAAGTAAAATCAAAACACATATCAAAGCAGGTGTAACTGTATTCTTAACCAAAGCTATAACCACAAAAACAAATGAAACCAAAGAAAGCATGGCAAAAATCGCAGAAACTGCAAAATTAAACTTAAGTGGCTTATCACTGTTTGAAATAATTGAATTAACAGCAAGACGAGACAACGCCTTCATTGACCACTTGCTTCTGCCTTCTGTTCTGTCATCTACCTTAAATCCAAAGCTTTCCTTCTTAAATCCAACCCACTGCGACATTCCTCTGAAAAACGGTTCATTTTCAGTCATTTCTCGCAAAGCCAGAATAACTTTCCTGTCAAGAAGTCTGAAATCACTTGCGTTCAAGAATTTAATACCTGTCATTTTTTCACTGAATCGGTAGAAGGAATTCGTAACAAACCTGTAAACTAAGCTTTCATTACCTCTGTCTTCTTTGAAGCCTTCAACCACCTCTGCACCGCTTTCCCAAAGCTTGACCATCTCTTTAATATATCTTGGTGGATGCTGCAAATCAGAGTCCATAAACAAAACACCATCACCATCTGCTTCATTTAACCCGGCAATCAGTGCTTTTTCCTTTCCAAAATTGCGGCTGAAGCGAATTCCTTTTACATCCTTGTCATTTTCTGACATTTCACAGATTTTCATCCATGTATCATCTTTGGAACCGTCATCGACCAAAACAAATTCATGATTAATTTCGATTTCCTCTAAAAAACCACGAATTACAGATATTGAATTTTTAATATGTTCACCCTCGTTGAAAACGGGAATGACAATACTTAACAATTTATCCATGTTTTTATTTTCCTAAAAATCCTCACCTATTATCAAAGTGAGCTCCTCAAGTCCCGGATTCTCAAGCTTAACCACCCTGTTCGCCTGATTTACGACCATTGTTTCAAATAAGTTTCTTATACCACGTGCATTACCAAACTCTGAATGTTCCTTTGAAGTCATGGTTTCAAGCTTAAATAAAACCTTCTCCTTCAAATCCTCTGTTAGCCTGAGTCCGGCCTTTTCAGCCATCCTTCCAAGTATTTCAAGTAATTCCTCAGAAGAATAATCAGGAAAATGAATGGTCTTATTAAACCTTGAAGTCAATCCTGTATTAGCTTTCAAAAATTCCTGCATTTCCTTTGTATAACCTGCAACGATTACAATCAGATTATCACGATTGTCCTCCATAAGCTTTACCAAAGTATCAATTGCTTCTGAACCAAAATCATTGCCGCCACCTCTTGAAGTTAATGAATATGCTTCATCAATAAACAATATTCCGCCTAAAGCTCTGTTTACAACCTCAGTAACCTTAATTGCAGTCTGTCCTACATATCCTGCAACTAATCCGGCTCTGTCAGTTTCAACCATCTCACCTCCTGAAACAATACCAAGCTCTTTAAGTATCTGTCCCATAAGTCTTGCAATAGTTGTCTTGCCTGTACCCGGATTTCCAGTAAATACCATATGATATGACATCTGCATTTCAGGTAAACCATAACTTTTTCTAAGCTGCCTTACCTTAATTAAATTTATCAAAGAATGAATTTCCTCTTTTACTTCTGCTAAACCTATTAATGAGTCAAGTTCTTTAAGCAGCTCATCAAGATGAGATTCCTGTATCTTTTCCAAAGCATGTTCAACAACATTATCATCTGAAGTCAAAGTCGTAAATTTCGAATTCTGCACTTCCTTTTCCAATTCATTTCCATCAATAATGCTATTACTGTTCTTTGAATTATTAACATTATTTACATTATTTTCATTATCAGAACTGTGTGAATTATTCGTATTATTCGCATTATGCAAATTATTATCATTAATCAAATTATTTGCATTGTTTATATTATTAGCATTGTCAAGTCTATTTGAATCACTAATATTTACACTGCTGTTATTTATATTATTGCCATCGCTAAACGAGTTCAGCTGTTGTTTTCTGTAGTAAAGCTGCTCATTTTTATACTTGCCAAAATCCTGGTTAGCATCAAGTAGCAAACGCGCTGATAACAGTAAATTTTCCTGACAAAGCTTTTTAAAAATATATTTATTGTCAACCGAATCGTCTTCGTTTACAGGATTAAGCAAAAAGCCTGAGACTTTGTCAAAATATTCACCAATGTACTGAGGAATACGCATCTCTTTATGCGCATCAAGATATGAAAGACAAAGAATAATATTAATAAGTGCATCAAAGAAAAGACCTGTCAGACCTTTATTCTTTTCAATATCCCTTAATGAAAAAAGCTGGAACAAAATCGGAGGTGTTGACAAAAACTTATCTGCCCTTTCTTTAAGCTCCTGCAAATTTGATGCGTTTTTAACTTCAAGTAAGTCATTAGGTGTAAGTTCTGCAATAAAATCAAGCTCATTCTGGTTCATTCTGTGCAAATATGAAGCGACATTAACCAAAAGAGCCTGTACATAAAGCTCAAGTATGTCAAAAGAAGAGCGATTCAAAATATACTGTGCTTTACTCCAGTATCCTTCGTCTTCAAGATAACTGCAAAAACTTTCCAATACCTTGTAGTTATCTCCCGCTATCTGTTTTAACTGCTTGTTCGTATACACTTATATCGTTTCTCCGGGATTTATTCTTGCAGCGAAATAACTCGCTATCGTTTCATTTTTTAATAGTTTTCTAAATTCCTCGCCTGTAAGCAAATTAGCAGCTTCACCTGCTTCCTTCAAAGCGTTTGAGTTACTGTATATATCCCCAATCTTAAAATCAAAATCGCCACTTTGCTTCACGCCAAAGAAATCGCCGGGACCTCTGAGTTCAAGATCCTTCTCTGCTATATAAAAACCGTCATTCGAAGTATTTAATACTTCAAGTCGTTCCTTTGATTCCTCAGATTCATTACCATTTATAAAAATGCAATATGACTGGTCCTTACCTCTTCCGACTCTGCCTCGCAGCTGATGAAGCTGTGCAAGGCCAAATCGTTCAGCATTTTCAATCATAATTACTGTAGCATTGGGTACATCGATTCCAACTTCAATTACAGTAGTCGAAACAAGTAAATCTGTCTCATGATTCTTAAAACGAGTCATTATTTCTTCTTTTTCTGCTTCTTTAAGCTTTCCATGCATCGTCTCAATTCTGATACCTGGAATTGCTTCTCTTAAAATCTCTGCATATTCAGAAACATTTTCTAATTCAGAAACATCTGTCATCTCTATCATGGGACAAATTACATACCCCTGATGACCTTTTGCTATTTCCTTCCTAATAAATTCGTAAGAACTTTTACGACGTTCTTTTCCTACCACGCAGTTCTTAATCGGAAGTCTGTTTTTAGGAACTTCATCAATAACAGAAATATCCAAATCCCCATATAAAATCAAAGCTAATGATCTTGGAATTGGAGTTGCTGACATTACAAGAATATGCGGATCATTTCCCTTTTCAGTAATAGCCTCTCTCTGCTTAACTCCAAAACGATGCTGCTCATCAGTAATAACAAGCCCGAGATTCTTAAAATTAACCTTTTGCTGAATTATCGCATGAGTTCCTATGACAATATCTGTTTCACCGCTTTCCAAACGGCTGTATATTTCCTTTTTTTCTTTGAGTTTTGTTGCACCAACCAAAAGCTCTACCTTAACACCAAAGGGTTCTAAAAGTGAAGTAAAGGTCTTGTAATGCTGATTAGCCAAAACCTCTGTAGGCGCCATCAAAGCACCCTGATGTCCTGACTTAACAACTGCAAGTAATGCTAAAACAGAAACAATTGTTTTACCTGAACCTACATCACCCTGTATAAGTCGTGACATTCTGTTAGGTCCTGACATATCATACAAAATGTCTGATACTGCTCTCTCCTGTGCACCTGTTAAGTCATAAGGAAGAGATTTTTTTAATTCTTCACATTCCGGTACTATTCTTGGTACAAAATGAGAGTTCTTAACTACCGCTTTGTCTTCTCCAATGCTTCTTAGCATCAATGCAAAGATAAAAAACTCACGAAAAGCAATTGAATTTCTCGCAGCTGCAAGTTCCTCTTTATTTTCAGGAAAATGAACTGTTTTTAATACTTCCTTTTCAGACAAAATATTGTATCTGTTTATGATTGCAGTTGGCAGATATTCCTTATATCCTGTAGCTTTCAAAGCCTCCTTCATCGCCTTTGAAATTCTGTCATTTGTTAATCCTTTTGTAAGCGAATAAACCGGAAGCATCGTTCTTTTCAATAAATCATACTGTTCCGGTTTGTAAAGCTTAGGTTGTGTAATAACCAGATTTCGTCCTTTTCTGGTAACTTTTCCTCTTGCTATGACGTAAGTACCAAGATGCAAATTATTCTTTATATATGGCTGGTTAAACCATACTAATTCAATCTTTCCACTCGGGTCCTTAATATCACAAGAAACCAGTGACACTTTTCTCATGTTCACCGGTCCTTTAATGTTCGATATAGCGCCGTATACTGAAACCAAGTCTCCCTCATATACCTTTTCAATAGGCTTGGGCATTTCAAAGGTTTCATAACCGCGGGGATATAAATGTAAGAGATCAGAAACCGTTTTGCATTTCAATTTCTCAAAACACTCTGCGGTTTTGTCTCCTATTCCTTTTATGCTCTTAATATCGTCAGATAAAAGCATTATTTACTCCACTGAAACTACGAAATAATAAACCGGCTGTCCACCGTCATGGAGTTCAACTTCAACATCAGGGAATCTTTCCTCTGCCATTTCAATTACCTGGTTAGCAACTTCTTCGCTAACACCTTCACCGGCATATACGGTTACAATTTCTGAATCCTCATCAATCATGGTCTCAAGAAGATTAATTGTTGTTTCAGCAATATCTGAACCTACAACCTTAACTGTCTTGTCATCAAGTCCCATGATATCATTCTGATGAATTTCAATACCATCGATTGAAGTATCTCTTACAGCATAAGTAACCTGTCCTGTCTTAACTCTCTTCAAAGCTTCTGTCATCTCTGACAAGTTTTCTTCAGGGTTTCTGTCTGCAATGAACTCAATCAAAGCACATATTCCCTGAGGAATTGTCTTTGTGGGTACTACCATTACATTTTTGTCCTCAACCAAAGATTCTGCCTGAGTAGCTGCAAGAATAATATTCTTGTTATTAGGAAGGATAAATACATTTTCTGCATTAACCTGCTCAACTGCTTTTAAAATATCTTCAGTTGAAGGATTCATTGTCTGGCCACCTTCAATAATTACATCAGTGCCAAGACTCTTAAATATCTCATTAACACCATCACCTACTGATACACTTACAAATCCGTAAGGCTTCTTAGGAGCCTGGTTCTTCTTTACATAATCATTCTGTTTAGCCTGCTCAGCGCCTGTGATAACTCTTTCATTATGTTCTTCTCTCATGTTATCAATCTTTAACTTTGACAGCTGTCCATATGTTAAAGCTCGCTGAATTGCAAGACCGGGATCATTTGTGTGAACATGAACCTTAACAATATCATCATCGGCTACAACTACGATTGAATCGCCGATTGATTCAAGATATTCCTTAAATGCAAATTCTGTTGCAATAGGGAATTCTTTTTCAAGTAAAATAATAAATTCTGTGCAATAACCAAACTTAATATCTGCTGTAGAGATTTCATCTGATGCTGCACCTGTTGCCTTTCTAGGCTGTGCTGCAGCAGTCTTAACTTCTGAAGTGAAATCAAATTCCTTACCATTAAGGCAATCAAGAACACCATGAAGAATTTCAACCAAGCCCTGACCGCCTGAGTCAACAACTCCTGCTTCTTTCAATACAGGAAGCAATTCAGGTGTATATGCCAAAACTTCTTCCATATATTTAACAACTTCTGTTACAAAATAAATAACATCATCTGTCTTATCTGCTAATTCTAATGCCTTTGTTGCACCGCCCTTGGCAACTGTTAAAATAGTACCTTCCTTCGGCTTCATAACAGCTTTATATGCTGTTTCTGTAGCACGCTGGAATGCTACTGAAAGTGCCTTAACATTAATCTCATCAAATTCTACCAAAGCCTTAGTCAATCCTCTTAAAAGCTGTGAAAGAATTACACCTGAGTTACCTCTCGCACCTCTTAAAGATCCTGATGAAATAGCTTTGCAAAGTTCTGCCAAAGAAGGATTAACAAGTTTGTTTACCTCGTTTGCAGCTGACATAATTGTCATTGTCATATTTGTACCTGTATCACCATCCGGTACAGGAAATACATTCAATTCATTAATAATCTCTTTATTTACCTCAAGATTTCTTGTTCCTGCAAGAAAAAGCTTTCTTAACAGTTCGACATCAATAACTTTCAGTTCCACGAAAAAAATCCTCCTACTGCCCTAAAAGGGCATCTTATATCAAGCTCTTATTTAAGCCATATTAGTCTATTACTCTGACACCCTCAATAAATACATTTACTTCAGCAACACGAAGACCTGTAATACGTTCAACTTCATACTTAACGTTGCTCTTCAGATTAGCACCTACAGCATTAACATTAACGCCATAAGAAATAATTACGTGTAAATCGATATAAACCAAATTATCTTCTACTCTTACATTGACACCTCTGTTCAATGAATCTCTGCGAAGAAGCTTAGCAAGACCATCTTTAACATTAATAGTTGCCATGCCTGCAATACCAAAGCACTCAACTGCCTTTAATCCTGCGCATTTTGCGATAACGTCATTTTCAATCACTACATTACCTTTATTCATATCAATACTGGCTTTCATATACACCTCCAATATATAGAATTCATTACACAAAAACGGATTATTCCGCCTAATAACACTTTATTATACTATAAGATACGACAAAAGGGAAGTGTTAAAATTCTTTAAGATATCAAAACTCGTTTTCTGTTCATTTTCTGATTTCTAAATAATAGAAAAAGACACCCTTTAAGGGTGTCTTAAATAATCGTCAGTTTCTCAATTAGGCTCTTTCAACATAGCCGGCTCTGAGGCATGAGGTACAAACGTACATCTTCTGAGCTGAACCATTTACATTAACTTTAACGCTCTTAACGTTTGGTTTCCACATTCTATTTGATCTACCGGAAACTTTACTTCTTGTCATGCTAACTTTCTTTCCGAACTGATTACCTTTTTCACAAATTGCACATTTAGCCATATCTTTTGCACCTCCTTGTCATAAACTATTGTATAGTCACAACATAGGCTATTTTAACAAATGCCTCCAACTATTGCAAGAACTTTTTTTCATTTTTAAACATTTTTACTTAATTTAAAAAGACAAAATACCCTGACTTATTTAGCGTTTTTTTCTTCCGCTGCCTTCATTTCGTCAAGTTTTTCTCCAGCCTTCTCAGCCATCTCTTTCTTGTCTTTTTTTGCAGTCTTTATTTTATCTATAAAATCAGGCACAGAGTCAGCAAGCTTGGACCAGGAATCCTGTGAAACTGTAACAAGCTTTGTATGACCGTCTTTAATAACAAGTACTGCCTTAGGAGACATCTTACCGCCAAGGCCACCTGCTGCACTGTCCCTGCTCTTACCTGCAAATGCACCTGCACCAACACCAAAACTTACATCAACTAATGGTAACACTATCGTTCCATCTGAGAATTCCATAGGCTCTCCTACTACCGTTTTAGTAGCCAAAAAGCCATCCATACCCTTTAATAATTCATCTATTGTTTTTCCAAGTGTTTTTTCTTCCATATAATCCTCCGAAACAATGCCAAATATAAACCACATTCATGATTCACATTGCCAGATAGCATACAAAATCTATAATATATGTTTCTCACAATATGCATTGTTCATATACTTACTCATAACCTGAGATGCTCTAATTTTAGAAATCATCTTCCGTATCTTCTTCAGAAAAATCAGATAATCCATGCCATAAGGCTTTATATTTCTTAGAAAAGTATACACGAGCTGCTGCAAAAAGTAAAACGAAAATTGTTACATGTCCCCTAAAAGAAACTTCTGCAATCAAAACGCTTTCAGTGAATACTGCCTCTATTCTCAACGATTTTCTGTATCTTGGGTAAAATACAGCTAAAACTCCAAGTGCCTTGCCTGTAAGATCCGGACTTGAAAATCCAAACTGCAAATAACCTTTTATTTTCCTTGGAAGAATATGCTTAAAAACTTTCTTTAAAAGATGCAAAAGCTTTGAAATCAGTATACTGTTTTCATCCTCTGTGACAAGATCATATCTTCTCTCGATTTTACTAAAAAAGCCTTCTATGTTATCAAATATTTGTCTGATTTTTGTAAATAAGTCTGCTATTTTTTGTTTAACAGCTTCAAATACTGCTTTTAATCTGCCAGGTTTCCTTTTTTCATCATAGTTTATATTAACATTCTTTTGGTTTTCATCAATAGTAGCTTTATTATTTTCGTCAATAATATCTTTATTTTCATTAACAAATACAAAACTGTCAGACTCTTTTTTATTTTTATCAGGTTCTATGTTAGCTATATCAAGATTTTCTTCCTTCTTTGAAAGCTTTATATTTCCTGTCTTTTTATCTGATTTCTTTTTTAACTTTTGTGCCTTTCTTGCAGCCTTTCTCCTTTTTTCAGTTTCTATTTGTTCATTTATTGAAGCAATATTTGTTTTTTTAACTCTTCCGAAAATTTTCAAAATATAAACAAAATTACCATCCTTGAATTCTGCTTTAAAGCGTATAAAAAACAAGTATGAAGCTTTAAGCCCAGCTTCCATCTTCTCTGTCTTTTCTGCCATACCATTATATTTAACCGGACAAAAAAGGACAGCAAAAACAACAAGCAGCAAAAGTGCCAATACAAATAGTAATATATATCCAATTGTTGCTAAAATAACCAATACAACTGACATTTCAAATCTGTCTTCTTATAATTTTCTCCCTATAATTTTCTTCCTATAATTTTCGTCTTATAATTCTCTTCTTATAATCTCTTCCTTTATAATACTGTCTTTTAAATATTATATCTTTTATCCTAAAACTTATGAATATTTCGCTAAAATAAATAGAAAAGCATATGCCACATAATATTATCAGATTATACAAATAAATCATCTCTTCTAAAAAACTCTCTCATAGACATACAAAAATCATTCTTTGACAAAGCTTTGTAATTTAAATAATCTTTTGTCAGTTCCTCGACAATTTCTGTTGCAGATGAATATTTTTTAGCAATACCAAGCACCTTAATATCAGATGGCATATACAAAACAAGATTTTTGCTATCAATTATGTCAATGCTGCCATCTTTTGTACTTGAACATATGACAAGAAAGAAGTTATTCTTTCTCCTCATGAGACTGAACAACTTCTTAATTTTCATTCTTCCTGACAAATTCTCTGACAAATCCTCTAGTATTTTCATTGCCAAAGCTTCATCGCATTCTTTAATTATCAGTTTTTTGTACTTCCAAATCGTCTTCAAATTCGTCGTAATCTCCATCAAACGGATCGCTTAACTTCTCATCAATAAAGTTGATAACAACCATTCTCTTTTCGCTTGTCATTCTGTCAATATGTTCCTTTACAAACTCAAAGAAATCATTAGTTCTTTTAAATACAGAAGGGATTTCGCCAAGTACTCTTCCCATAATCATTCGCTTATACATCTTTCCATATGTTGAAAATTCTTCTTCAAGAAAGGCCTTCAAAGCTTCAAGCTTAGGCTGAATATAAGTAATAATTTCTGTCTTTTCAACTTCTTCATAATTCTTTGAAGTTGATGCATATTCCTTCAAATTCTCAGGAATGCTTGTGTACTGTTCACCGTTTAACAATACATAAAGCTTCAAAAGAATCTCTGCTTTTGAAATAAAATCAGAAGGTAAGCCCTTTACATTACCAATTATTTCTTCAACCTTACCACTTAAACTTATAATTCTCTCGATTCTCTCTTCATGAAATGGTGCAATGCTTTCAAATACTTCTTCAAAAGCTTCGCTGTCTGCTGCCTTCAAGCCATTTTCATCTGAAAGAAGCAATATTTTTTCATTAAATGCTTTAAATTCCTTTAAATCCTCAAGTTGTTCAAAAGGCTTCGCAAAAATAATAGCAAGACAATAATTAACAGCATCAATTAAGAAGCTGATATCATCAAGTTTTTTGTCAAGTTCTTCATCTATATCAGAAAGCTTATCAAGATTTGCAGGAACACTTCCAAAATCGTTGTTAAGAATAAACTCTGATATTATTTCGTTCTTAAAAGTTTTTGTTGCTTCATCATTGGTCTTCAAAGAAGCATAATCTATATTATCAAATAATCTGTCGACATTTGCCTTCATTTTTAAAGGCATAGCTGCTAAGCCCTCATCTAAAACCTGCTCAAACTTCTGCTTTGTCATCTTAACATCAATTGCTCGCATTACTTCTTTGTAAAACTCGCTGTTGCCTTCTTCTTTGGTATATGACATTATCTTATCAAGAACAAGGTCTGTTGAAATATTAGGTGCAAAAGTATCAAGCTGAAGATAAAGAATATCAGAAACTGCTTCAACAACTTCCTTCTTCATCAATACACTCGTAGTTTCAAGTGATATGCTCTTACGCAAAGCAAGCAACTGATTCACCATTTTATCTACTTCTTCTATATCAAAGCCTTTCATTGCTGCAACTTTATTGATGAAATTAAATACCTCTTTGCCAAACTCAGAATATGAGCTATTGTTTCCAAGATAGCTTAAATCAAGCAAAAGACTCTCATATGCATACTTCTCATACTCAGCTGTAATTGTCTGAAAAGACTTTGTTAAACTTTCAATTGTATATTTCATATATCCTCCATAATTTAGCCTGCATAAATACGGGCAAATTCTTCAACAAATTTAACATCGGGAAGCATTGACAAAACCTGCGGCAGATTAACAAAATCTGATGCAATCCCAAGGAATGTCATAATACTTAAGGTTATTGTAAGGAAAGTTGAAATGCTTTGATAATAAAGCATATTCCCTGAAACAAAAGCCACTATTAAGTACATTAAGGATTTTATAAATGTAATGCACATAACAAGTAAAATCAAAGATAAAACCCTTCCTGCAAATCCATTTTCCATATTTTCTTTATTAAGAAATGCAAAGAAAGCTGTAAATAACGCGCCGAACAAAAATGATAAAAGAAAGGCCGAAGCATATGAGCCTGACAAAAGCTTTTTCTCTCTCGCATAGCTCATACTTAACTTCCTTAATCTGTATTTTGAAAGACTCTTTAAAATAAAAGAAACAAAATACATAGTAATAAATCCAAGTGCTGTCAGTAAACTCACAACTACAACTTCAAGATAAATAACTTCATTTTTAGGCTGTTGTACATCACTGTTTTCATTAACATACTTGAAATCAAAGGCAAAATCAAAACGATCAGGATTAGCTTCTTCAAGTTTATCTGCTTCAAAAAGATATTTCTCAAAAGTGTAATTTTCTATCTTATAATCAACATAAGAATATGATTTATAAGCACTTACCAAATCTACAAAACCACCTGCTAAAAGATCACATACCATTGGTATCTGTCTGTCCTTAATTTCATAGATTCCAATAAGCTCGTAAAAGTTACCATTTTTAACTTTTTTCTCAAATCCCTTTGGAATTACTGTAACACAGAGTAAATCCCCATTTTTAAGTTTAAGAAGCAGCTCATCCTTGTTCCCGAATTCAAGCTTTATTCCCTCTAAAGTTTTAAGCTTTTCAACATATGCCAAAGAAAAATCACTCTCATCTTCATTTGCAATACCGATTAAATAGCCGCTTTTTTCTTCCTTTACCTTGTCCATACCAAGAAGAATAACAAGATACGATACAAAAACAATAAAAATAAAGGCAAAAGTAAATTTGCTTGAAAAAACAAGTTTTGTATTAAGTTTTATTCCTTCAAAAACATCTGTCAGAAAAGTTTTGACCTGGCTTAAAAAGGATATCTTAGCTTTCTGCAAATCTTCTCTCCTCGCGTTTCTTAAGCATTACACAGCATAATGAAGAAACAAAAATCACAAATAAAATCAAAACCATAAAGCTTGCAATACCTGTCCTGTTCTGTTTAGTTAAGGCATTTGCAAACAATCCGTTTAAAGAAATATCGGCCACCGACTGCAAAAATCCCGGCAGATAAGGTCTTGGAATAATACTTCCACCAAACATTGCAAACGCAAAAAGAATAAGTGAAGTAGTTAAAACATAGCTGTTTTTATTACAGGTAAGTAAAGCAAGGAACAAATACAGCAAAATCAGAGCCATCATACACAAAATACTTAATGCAATGCCGGAAAAAGTGTATCGTATGTTCATTTCCCTTCCGATAATCACAAGCCCTAAAACATAAAGCAGTGAACTAAGCAGTAAATGCGGTGTACTTTCGGCAAAAAGCATGGCCATTGAACTAACACCTGCCATCCTTTCTTTTCTTGTCAAACCTTTTTCAAGTTTTTTTAGAAGCGAGATGCCTATTGGCATAACTATTATCATCATTAAAAGAAACATAAAAGAAAAAATCATTGTAGGAACATGAAATATAGTTTCTCCCTGTATAGCACGCCTTGCAAAATAATTTTCCTTTGAGAAAACCGTAACCAGAAGCTGCATGGCAAGCTCATTCATTATGTTGCCTGCTTCTTCGTTGTCAATTCCTTCTTTTGTAAGTATTTCGTAATTAAGAATCAGATTGGATTGAACAGAGCTTACATATTTTTCATAGGTCATAAATACATTTGACAAAAGAACTGACTTTGTTAAGTCCTTTGTTGAAATAACAACCTCCATCGTGTCATCCCTAAAATGATCCATGTTATCAGCAAACCCTTCAGGAATAATCAAATATGCATCTATCTCACCTGTTGATATCTTTCTTTTAAGTTCTTCCTCCTCACCTGCAACTAAATTTACATAAGTACTGAAATTATCATTATCCTTCAGGTACGAAAGTGCCATTTCTGAATATCCGGTTTTGTCATAGTCACAAAATCCAATCGAAAACATCGTTTTCTCTATTTCACTTTCAGAATATGAAAAAGTGCTTATCATAGCAATAATAAGCACAAATACCACAAGACCTGCAACAAGTCTTTGATTGTATCTTTTCAATTCATTTTTTATCAATGCCCAAACGATAAAGCACCTCTCAATTATTCGACATGCACATGAGTGTAAAGATGTTCACTGCAATATTCATAATTTCCATTACATCTTGAACAAAATCTGAATTCTAATTCATCGTTATCAAGTTCCGTTCTTCCACAGACTGCACATTTATGAATGCTCACTCTGCCCTCAGGTGTAATCTTCGGTTCAATTTTACGCCCAAATCCACTTTGATAATATGCTCTTCCCTTATCATAGGAATCTTTAAACTGTTTTTTCCTCTTTATATTGTTAAAGGATATTCTAAAATATCCACCTGTAGAGAAGAACAAAATTGCAAAATTAATCAATGTAGCTGCAATTGCCACCTTCGAGCCAGGCATAGGAACTGCAACGAATTCATATATAAGCTCTACAAGATAAATCAATCCAAGATAAATTACCCTTAACGGTATCATGAACATAAGTAACACCCTGTTATCAGGGAAAGTAACCGCATATGCGAGTAAAAGTGATGTACAAATATAATAAATTGAATATGAAACTGAGCAAATCATTGAAAATTCCGGCATATTAACATCTGTAAATAAAGAATAAAAGCCATAAATTAAAAAAGCTCCTATCAAAGTCAAAAATATGCCATTTAACAAATACAAATTATATCTGAAGGTACCCCAGCATCTTTCAAGTAAACTGCCTATTGAATAGTAAAAAAGCATCATAATCACAGCAAAAATGCCTGAGCTTGAAGGTACAAACAACCAGCTTATAAGTCTCCATATCTCAAATTTATGGATAATTCTGTATACATCAAGATACATAAAATTGACAAAACCCGGATTTATAGCCTGTAAAACCAGACCTGCGGCATAGCAAACCATTAAATACATAGTCAGATTTGGAACCGCATATTTTCCAAACTTCATCTCCATTTTTATCAATAATTTTCTCATTAAAACAAATCCTTCTTTTTAAAATAAATCCTTCTTTTTAAATATCATTGTAACTATAAAGGTTAGAATAGCTGCAAACGCCATTACAAGGAAAAATCCATATTCATTGTTTGCAAAAGGAAGCTTAACATTCATACCATAAATACTTGAAATCATGGTAGGAATTGATAAAACAATTGTTATTGTAGAAAGAAATTTCATGGTTATATTCAAATTATTGCTTATAATAGATGCAAAAGAATCCATCATTCCGCTCATAATTCCGGAATATATGTTAGCCATTTCAATTGCCTGCTTATTTTCAATGATTGTATCCTCAAGCAAATCCTCATCTTCAGGATACTGCTTAATTTTATCAGTTCTTAAAAGCTTCTCAAATACGCTTTCGTTAGATCTTAAAGAAGTCGTAAAATATACGAGTGATTTCTGGAACTCATGAAGCTCAATAAGCTCAGAATTTTTCTGAGAAATCTGCATTCGATCTTCAATAGCTTCACTTTCTCT